>DATFCB010000758.1:0-2506 GCA_035253525.1 Pyrinomonadaceae bacterium
GCAGTATCTTGACGCTAGACTCCTCGACCCCGACCGTGCCGGTGTAAGGGTGCACGAAGCCGACGCGGTCCGCGGTCGTCTCGGGGAGCATGTCCGCCGGGAAGCGCGTCATAAAATCCCCGGCCGCATAAGCCGAGTTGACCATGATGTCCTTGGCCGTCCCCGGATGCGTGTTCTTGCCCTGGAAGTGGACGGTCGCGGTGCGCGCGCTCCACGTCTCGTTGCTAATCTCGCCCAACTCCTCGCCGTCCACCGTGTAAGCGAACTTCGCGCCGAAGCCCTTGATGTCGAACTTGTCTATCCCGCCGCCGACCTCTTCGTCGGGCGTAAACGCGATTGAGATTGTGCCATGTTTGATCTGCGGGTTGCGGCGCAAGGTGTCTATCATCGTCATGATCTCCGCGATGCCCGCCTTGTCGTCGGAGCCCAGAAGGGTCGTGCCATCGGCGGTGATGATGTCGTCGCCGATGAGGTTCTTGAGGTCCGGGTTGGTGGCGACGGCGATGACCTGCGTCGTGTCTTTGGGGAGAGTGATGTCGCCACCCTGATAGTTTTTGTGGATGATGGGGTTGACGTTCGCGCCGGAGACTTCGGGCGACGTGTCCATGTGCGCGATGAAGCCTATGACGGGGACTTTCGAGTTGTCCGGCAGATTGCCCGGCACGCTCGCGTAGACGATGCCGAACTCGCTCAAGCGCACGTTCTCCGCGCCGAGCGCCTTCAACTCCTCGGCCAGAAGCTTTGCCAGCACCAACTGCTTGTCCGTGCTCGGAACCTTGTTCTGATCCTCCTGCGACTGCGTGTCAATCTTGACGTAGCGCATGAAACGGTCCATCACAGATTCCGCCGGCGGGTTCGTCTGCGCGTTGGCAGTCAAAGTAAAAATCAGGAGAGCGACAAGCGAGAATAATCTTTTCATTGTGTCCTTACCTCTTAAAATTAGTTTCAGGAAGAGCCGTCAGTAGGAGAGTCACTCAACACCTTTGCGCCTCCAGCGCCTCCAGCGCGAGTGATTTTAGTTTCTCACGCTGGAGGCGCAAAGTCGCAAAGGAAGAACTGAATCACTTTTGCATTACTCTTTCGACTTCCTCGTCCATCCGCCCGGCGAGCATCAGGGCGAACATCTTCTGGTCGGCCATGAACGACCAGAGCGGGTACTTGAAGGTGGCGGGCCTGTTCTTCTCCACGAGGAAGTGGCCCGCCCACGCCGCCGCGTAGCCCGGAACCAGCGCGAGCGGCAGCCACTTCCATTTCCCACTCGCCGCCAGCGCCGCAAGCGTTGCGAGCGCCGCGGCCGTCCCCGCGAAATGCAGAGCGCGCGTCACGGGCTGGCTGTGCTCCGCGACGTAGAAGGGCCAGAACTCCTCGAAAGATTTTATCTCTTGTTCTGCCATGCGGCCTCCAAAGATGTTCAGTCGAAAGAATAGCCCGCGAAATAGATTTCGGACGGTTGATCGTCTTTGTAGACGACGACGTAAACGCCCTGCCCACGTTCGAGAGCCTCGAACAACTCCTCGCCCTCTTCAATCATCTCGCGCGTAGGCTTGTCCGTTCCGAAGAATTCCATCAAGTCTTCCGGCGGCAGCGGCGCGACCGCGTTGAAGTCCGGCTCGTCCGCGACCGTCATCATGTCTAAAATCGAGCGCGTGCCGTCCGCGTCTGCTTCCTCGATGGCTTCGTCAATCGAAGCGTGCTGCGCTCCCGGCGCGGGCGAGTCCGGGCCGACGGGGAACTCCGGGAACCATGTGGCGGGGTTGTATCTCCCCGCGCGAAACTCGCGCTCGCGCAATTTCTGAAGCGCGGCGTTGACATCCGGCTCGTAGTCCACGAAATAGAACCAGGCGTGTCCACCCATCTTTCATCGCCTCCTCTCCGAACAGTGCGCTCGCTTACTCTTCGCCCTCGCCGAATAGCCGCTGAAAATCTTCGGGCAGCACGGGCGCGACGCGCACGAGTTGTAAGTTCTCTTCGACGTGCTCGCGGCGGCTCATGCCGACGAGCGCCGTGGTGACGCCGGGCGTGGAGCGCACAAACTGGATGGCCGTCTGCGCGTCCGTGGCGAGAGAGCCCAGAGGCTCGCGCACCGCTTCGGGCAACCCTTGCGCGACGCGGCCCTGCAAGATTGACGCGCTGGCGACGACCGTAATCGCCAACTCGCGCGCCGCTTCGAGCGTGGACTCGGCCGCGCCCTCGACGGTCTGGTTCGCAAGCGAGAGCGCCTCGGGCATGGCGAGGTTGAAGGGGAGCTGGATAAAGCGAAAGCCGTGCTCCGCGCCGCCCGCCTCGCGCGCCAGCTCCGTCATCCGTTCGAGCGAGTGATACTCGCGCGCGCTCGCGGCGACGCGAAAGCCGTTCCACGTCGCCACGCCGTAATTTTTGATGCGACCGGCGGCGCGCTCCTGCTCCAACTGCTCGAAGGCGGCGCGCAGACGCCGCTCAAATTCCGCGCGCGAGACGGCCGAGAGCTGCGCCTCCGGGTTGTGAATGTAATAAACGTCAATTGATT
>DATFCB010000759.1:0-7309 GCA_035253525.1 Pyrinomonadaceae bacterium
CTTTCAGTGGCGGACCTCGGCTCCAATGAAGTCTCTATTTTGCTTAATACGTGTCTTCCCACTCGTCCCTGAGACCGTGGCAACCGCTGGCTTCTTTTCCAGAGGAGAGATGCTCATGCGCGTTCCACCAGTCAATGTTAAGGAAACGCCCATCAAAATCGCGTGTTGCGCAGGTTTGTTGAATTAGTCACAAAAAGGCGTTGACAGTTTCGCCAAGAGGTGTATAATGGCGCGCGTTGAGGATGGGGCTGACGCCCAAACGTCAGCCAGTCGCAAGACAAGCCATCCGAGGCCCGAACTTCGATAGTGCCCGCCCGTGCCAGCTCGGAAGCCGCTCTCGCCCCCCGAGGACGCTCCCTTCGAGCTGGCACAGCCATTTCTGAACATAAAAATCCAAGTGAAAACTGAAACGTGATGAGAACGGGCGAGAGCCCCGGTTCTATCATTTGACGCCGGCGCGCTCCTGCAAGAGCCCCGATTCGCGATTGGCTTCCTCTATCACTTCGCGCTCGGTCATCGTCAGCAGCTCGCGCTCGCGCATGACCACACGGCCGTCAATGATGACGGTCTGGACATCATTCGACTGCGCCGAATAGACGATTGCCGAGAGGAGATCAGCCGGCCGTGGTGTGGAGTGAAGGCGGTCGAGTCGGACTATTATCACGTCGGCGCGCTTTCCAGTTTCGAGGCTGCCGATCTCGTGACCGAGGCCGAGGGCGCGCGCGCCGTCAATCGTCGCCAGCCGCAGCGCACGCCACGCGGGCAGGGCGTCCGCGCCGTGCGTCACCTTTTGCAGCAGGGCAGCGGTGCGCATCTCCGTGAACATGTCCAGGCGGTTGTTGCAGGGCGCGCCGTCCGCGCCGAGCGAGACGGAGATGCCGCGCTCAAGCATCTCTTTGATTGGCGCGACGCCCGAGCCCAACTTCAGATTCGACGACGGGCAGTGCGCGACGTGTGTGCCAGTTTCCGCGAGGATGCTTAATTCCGCGTCATCGAGATGAACGCAGTGTGCGAGCGCGACGTGTGTGCCCGTCAGGCCGAGCGAATCCAGGTAGGCGACGTTGCGCTGCCCCGTCTCGCGCTCGACCAGTTCTATCTCCGTGCGGTTCTCTGAAGCGTGCGTGTGAATCATCACGCCGTGCGCGCGCGCGAGCCGTGCGACCTCAGACAACAGTTCGCGCGTGCAGCTAACAGCAAAGCGCGGCGCGAAGCAGTAGCGTATCCGGCCCTCGGCGCGGTTGTGCCATTCTTCTAGAAGCGCCAGCGATTCGTTGATGGAACGTTCCGTCTCTTCGTGCAGGGCGGCGGGAACTTCATCGCCTTTGTCCATCATGCACTTGCCGAGGGTCGCGCGCCAGCCCGCCTCTTCGACGGCACGAAACGCTTCGGTCGTGTGATTGACCGTCTCCATAGTCAGCGCGCAGGTCGTCCCGCCCTTAATCATCTCGGCGATGGCGAGCCGCGCGGACGCCCTGGCGGACGCCGCCGTGTGCGCGGCCTCCATCGGCCAGACGCGCTTCTTCAGCCAGTCAATCAGCGCCAGGTCGTCCGCCGCACCGCGAAACAAGGTCTGGCACAGATGCACGTGAGTCTGCACGAAGCCGGGCAGCACAGCGCACCCCTCCGCGTCTATGACGACATCAGCGCCGCTCACTTCACTGCCTACGCTCGCGATCCGTCCGCCGCGTATGAGCAGGTCGCCGGCCAGGACCGCGTTGTCCGCGTCCATCGTCAGCAGCGTGCCGTTTTTGATGAGAGTCGTCTGTTCCGTCATTACGCAGGGAACTTTAATGTAAAAGCCGTAAATCGTAAATCGTGAATCGTGAATAGAAGAACGCTCTTTCTATTCACGATTCACGATTTACGATTTACGGCCTTGTTTACGGCCTTACTTCGCTGCCTTGCGGCTGGCTGTCGCAGGAGTTTCCGTGGACTCGCTCTCTGCTGCCGCCTCCGCTCCCGCGCCCTGCACGGGGATGCCGAGCGCGGCGCGCACGTCGTTCTCTATGCGCCGCAGCAGCTCCGGGTTGTCCTTCAGCGTCTGCTTGGAGTTCTCGCGGCCCTGGCCCAGGCGTTCGCCGCTGTAGGAGAACCACGCGCCGCTCTTCTCTACGACCTTGTTGGCGACGCCGAGGTCAATCGCGTCGCCCTCGCGCGAGATGCCTTCGCCGTACATGATGTCAAACTCGCACTCGCGGAAGGGCGGCGCGACCTTGTTCTTGACGACTTTGACCTTCGTGCGGTTGCCGACTACGCGGTCGCCGTCCTTGATCGCGCCGATGCGGCGTATGTCGAGGCGCAAGCTGGCGTAAAACTTCAGCGCGCGGCCGCCGGTCGTCGTTTCGGGCGAGCCGAACATGACGCCGATCTTCTCACGAATCTGGTTGATGAAGATGAAGCACGTGTTCGACTGCGAGACGATGGCCGCGAGTTTCCTCAAAGCCTGCGACATCAAACGCGCCTGCAAGCCCGGCAGCGAATCGCCCATCTCGCCGTCCAACTCAGCGCGCGGCACGAGCGCCGCCACAGAGTCAATGACGATCACGTCAACGCCGTTCGAGCGCACCAGGGCTTCCGCAATTTCCAGAGCCTGCTCGCCCGAGTCCGGCTGCGAAATCAACAACTCGTCAACGTTGACGCCGAGCTTTCCGGCGTACTCCGCGTCCATAGCGTGCTCGGCGTCAATGTAGGCCGCGACGCCCCCGGCCTTCTGCGCCTCCGAGACGATGTGCAAAGCGAGCGTCGTCTTGCCGGAGCTTTCCGGGCCGTAAATTTCTATGATGCGCCCGCGCGGCACGCCGCCGACGCCGATTGCGGAGTCAATCGAGAGCGAAGTCGTGGAGATAGCGGGTACGTCCGAGACCTCGCGCTCGCCGAGCCGCATGATCGAGCCTTTGCCAAATTTCTTTTCAATATTGAGCAGCGCCGCTTCGACCGCTTTCCCGCGATCCGCGCCGAATCTGTCTTCTGCCATCACAAACATCTCTTTTCTACCGTTCCTTTTCTCACGTTTCGTGGGTGTCAACTAGCTTCGGTCTTTCGGCTTTAAAGTCCTGCCGCGAACGAAAGGCAGTATAACACACGCGACGCGAGAATGGAACAGTGTTTCACGCGTGCAACGCACTTTTTTTCTACCGGAGTTGAGCCCCGGCCAAGCGACCGCGTGAGCTGTCGCTCTGAACGGCGCTCTCTAAAATTGGGGGTGGGAGGCGACTGCGGCGTCGCCGCGCTTTGGGGGTATAGCACGGCGGAGGCGAATCCTGCAAGCGCCCTTCAGTTGCGGAAATATTCCTGAAGGTCGCGCCCCGTGCGGTGTTCGAACTGTTCGGCGAGCGAGGGGACGCCGCCCGCGCTCTCGTCTCTTGACAGGCGTTCGACGCGCCACATGGGGAAGAAGAGGTCGCTCAGACCAATGAAAGGCTCGTCGTGCGCCACCGCCTGCACCCAATCGTCGAAGGCGTTCAGGTCAAGGCCGCGCAGGAAGATGCCGGCCGCGTTAATCTCGTCAAGCACGCCCCAGCATTTTTCGCGCGGGGAGTGTAGGACCAGGACGACGGCCGCGCCCGCCTCGATTCCAGGCCCGCGCCCGTGTGTGTCCGTCTTTTCGCCAGCCTCAGACATCTTTCTTTCCCTCTTCAGGAAGCAAGCCGCGCACGAAGTCTCCGACGCGCTGTGCCAAATCGGTCGCGCCTTCGAGTCTTTCGATCTCGGCCACGAGCGCTGAGCCGACGACGGCTGCGTCCGCGTAGCGCCAGGTCGCGGCCACCTGCTCGGCGCTGGAAATTCCGAAGCCGACGGCGACGGGCAGGTCCGAAAATTTCCGCACGCGCCCGACCAGACGCTCGGCCTCCTGGCTCACATCGGCGCGCGCGCCCGTGACGCCCGCACGCGAGACGGCGTAGATGAAGCCGCTCGCTCGCTCGGCTACCATCGCCAGGCGCGCGTCCCCAGAGGTCGGCGCGACCAGAAAAATCATGTCCAACTCGTGCGCCCTCAGTTTCGCGGAAAACTCCACCGCCTCTTCGGGCACGAGGTCCGTCACCAGCACGCCGTCAACGCCCGCGCGCGCGGCTTCCCTGCTCAAACGCTCCGGGCCGTATTGCAACAGCGGGTTGAAATAACTGAACAGCACGACGGGCACGCCCTTCATCGCGGCCCGCGCCTCCTCTACCACACCCAGCACTTCGCGCAGGCCGAAGCCGTGCCGCAAAGCACGCTCAGAAGCCCTCTGGATGACTGGACCGTCGGCCACCGGGTCGCTGAACGGCACGCCGAGTTCTATCACGCTCGCGCCCGCCGCCGCTAACTCGATAAGCAATTCGCCGGTCATTTCCAGGTTGGGGTCGCCCGCCGTGATGAAAGGAATCAGGCCGCGCCTTCCTTCGCGCCTCAAGCGTGCGAAAGCTGCTTCGATTCGGCTCATAAAAGTCCTGTCAGGTTTACCGAATCAAACAGACCCGATAGACTCCGCGACCGTGTTCACGTCTTTGTCGCCGCGCCCAGACAAATTCAGAATCAGAAGTTGATCCTGTGCCATTTCTCGCGCGACCTTCAGGGCGTGCGCGACGGCGTGTGCGGATTCAAGCGCGGGCGTGATGCCTTCGAGTTGCGAAAGAGTTTTAAAAGCTTCAAGCGCCTCGTCGTCGGAAGCCGAGACGTACTGGACGCGCCCGGCGTCGTGCAGGTAGGCGTGCTCCGGGCCAATCGAAGGATAATCGAGGCCGGCCGAGACGGAATGAGTGGCGGCAATCTGCCCGCGCTCGTCTTGCAGGACGTAGCTCATGGTCCCTTGAAGCACGCCCGGTCGCCCGCCCCCGCCCTCGTTGAAGCGCGCCGCGTGCTGGCCCAAAAGGTTTCCGCTCCCGCCAGCCTCGACGCCGATCATCTTCACGCCCTCGTCCGCCAGAAACGGATAGAAGAGCCCGATTGAGTTCGACCCGCCGCCCACGCAGGCGACCAGAGTGTCCGGCAGCCGCCCCTCTTTTTCGAGAACCTGCGCGCGTGCCTCGCGCCCTATGACGCTCTGAAAATCGCGCACCATCAAAGGGTACGGGTGCGGGCCGAGCGCGCTGCCGAGTAAGTAGTAAGTGTCGGCGGGCGTGCTGACCCAGTCGCGCAGGGCCTCGTTGATGGCGTCCTTCAGGGTGCGCGAGCCGGCCTCAACCTCGCGCACCTCCGCGCCGAGCAGGCGCATGCGGAAGACGTTGAGCCGCTGGCGACGAACGTCTTCAGTGCCCATGTAGACGACGCACTGGAGGCCGAAGAGCGCGCAGACGGTTGCGGTGGCGACGCCGTGCTGGCCCGCGCCCGTCTCGGCTATGATGCGCCGCTTGCCCATCCGACGCGCGAGCAGGACTTGGCCCAAAGCGTTATTGATCTTGTGCGAGCCCGTGTGCGAGAGGTCTTCGCGCTTGAGATAGATGCTCGCGCCGCCGGCCCTTTCGGTCAGACGCTGAGCGCGAAAGAGCGGCGTCGGGCGTCCCGAATAGTCTCTCAGGAGTGTTTCAAATTCCGTCTGAAACTCGGAATCGGCGCGCGCCAGCTCGTAGGCCGCCGTCAATTCTTCGAGCGGGGCCATCAAGGTCTCGGGCACGAAGCGCCCGCCGTACGGCCCCCAGTGGCCCAGCGCGTCCGGCTCAGTTTTCACCCTCGATGTCATAGAAGTAGAACCAGCCAATCATACTGGCTCAACAGCTTATCATAATGAAACTGATTACGAAGCCGTGACCACTTCGGCGACGGCCGTGCGGTCGCGGCCCTCGCGCTTGGCGCGGTAGAGCGCGGCGTCCGCAACGGCGTAGAGCGTGCGCTCCGTCGCGGCGTGCGCGGGGCAGGCGGCGACGCCGAGGCTGATGGTAACTGTGCCAACTCCCTCAACCTGAGTGGCCGAGACGACGTGGCGCAGGCGCTCGGCGGCGGAGAGCGCCCGCTCGCCGTCCGTGCCCGCGAGCAGCAGCGCGAACTCTTCGCCGCCGAGGCGCGCGGCCGTGTCGTTGTCGCGCGACAACTCAAGGAGCGCGCTCGCGGCGTGACGAATCACGCGGTCGCCGGCCGAGTGGCCGTGCTTGTCGTTGATCTGTTTGAGGTGGTCTATGTCCGTCAGGACGAGCGCGCACGGGACGTTATAGCGCCGCCACCTTTCGACCTCCTGCCCGAGCGCCGCGCGGAAGCGGCGGCGGTTCGCGAGGCCCGTCAAATAGTCCCTGTCGGCCTCTGCGCGCAAGCGGTCCACGGTCTGCTTGACGTGCACGAGCTGCGCGACGCGCGCAAGGAGGAGGGAGATTTCAGCGGGCATTTGAAAGTAGTCGAAAGCGCCGAGCGCCATCGCTTCGGAGCGGCGGGCCTGGGTCGAAGCCGCGTCGCCGAGCAGGATGACTGACACGCCGTCGTCCGCACGCGCGAGCGACGCCATCAACTCGTCTGCGCTGATGCCTCGGAGGCTGATGTCAACGATGACCAGATGTGGGCGCGTGCGCCGGAGCGAGACGAGAGCGGCCGCGCCGCCCGTGACGCCGACGACCGAGAAGCCCGCGCGTTCGAGGGCTCCGCCGTAAGCGGCCACGGAAGGCTCGTCCGTCACGAGCAGGACGCGGCCCTGGTCGCGTGCGCGTATGCGTTCATTTGAAGTTGCCTGGGCTATTGCGGTCATAAAATTCAGGGGGTTCAGGAGTCAGGGGTCAGGAGTCAAAAGAAAATAGAAACGGGGGCGGTTCGCGGCCTTATCCCTTCCGACTCCTGTCGTCTGTATTCTGTATTCTGATTGAGCGGCTTCAGTTGTGAGATGACGGGGGATGGGCGCGCGGACGACGCGCTGTGATTCCGTTAACGCTCGCCTGTGGCCCACAATTGACAGGATAACCGAAAAGGGCGGGCAGGCGTCAAGGTTTAACGCGCGCGGCGGCGACGAAGGCGCGCAGCCTTAGAGGGTCTTTCCGTCCGGGCGCGCTCTCCAACAGGCTGCACGCGTCCACAGCATAAGGCCCGACCGCGTCAATCGCGGCGGCGACGTTCTCGGGCGCGAGGCCGCCCGCGAGGAAGAGGCGCGGGACCAATTCCCTCACCCTCCGGGCCACGCCCCAGTCAGCGACCAGGCCCGTCCCGCCACGCTCCTTCTCCGAAAAGGCGTCGAGCAAGATTGCGTCCGCTTCGTACGAACAAACATTTTCAGGTTCGAAGTCGGCACCTGCGCGCACGGCCTTGATGACGAAACGCCCACGAAGCGCGCGGCAGTATTCAGGCGACTCGTCGCCGTGCAACTGCACAGCCGTCAGGCCGACTTCGTCGCCCATACGCGCGACCTGTTCCGGCT
>DATFCB010000760.1:0-2794 GCA_035253525.1 Pyrinomonadaceae bacterium
GCAGCGCAGGCACTCGCGGCGGCGGCGGATCGAGTCGCCCTCGCGCGACTCGCGCGAGTCCACCACCTTGTCTTCGATGAAACCGCAGAAAGGACACTTCATAAAAGCTCCTCAATAAGGACGTAAATCGTAAATCGTAAAAGAAAGACCGTTCGTCTATTTACGATTCACGATTTACGGCTCTTCTGGTTGTAGCCGGAGGGTCGCGGGCGTCCCCGTAAACTCTCCCGTTAAGACTTCCACGTCGTCGCCTTTCGTGCAGCGCACACTGGCGCGTATGCGACGGCCCTCCTGAAGTTTTTCGACCACTTCGACGACACAGGTGACGGTCTCGCCGACGAAGACCGGCTGGTGGTAGCGGAAGTGCATCTCGGAGGCCAGGAAGGCGAGCATTCCCCCTATGTGCGTGGCGAGGCTCGCCGTCAAAAGCCCCGGCACGATGCGGCGGCCGAACTTGGTCTGCGCGGCGAACTGGTCGTCTATGTGAAAAGGGTTGAAGTCACCGGTCGCTCCTATGAAGAGCGCCACGTCACCGTCGGTCAGCGTCCGGCTCCAGCGGTAACGCATCCCGACCTCTATGCCTGCGAAAGTCTTCTCCACCTGTGCGCGCAAGTCAGACATCCAACCTACCTCCCGCCGTCACACTCTTCGCTCAATCGCTCACGCCGACCGTCTTCAACTCGCTCGACATCTCTTGTTTATCGTTCTCAATCTCGTCCCTTTCAATCGAGTTCTCTATCTCCTCGGAGGTCGCCAGTTGTTGCAGGCGCTTGAAGCTGACGTTGCCGTGGAGGAAGTAGTAGAGCCCCCAGACGACCGCGGGCGCGAAGGCGACGAGGTGGAGCATGATGGAGACGGCCGCGGCCTTGTTCTGAGACTGGCCCAGAAACATCAGCCCGGCGGCGGTCGCCGCGTGAAAGGCCCCGGCCGCGCCGCCCGGCGTCGGGACCAGCGAGCCGACGAGCGACCAGCCCATCACGAAGATCGTTTCCTTGAAACCGAAGTCCAGGCCGAAGGCGCGAATCACCAGCCAGTTCGACGCGATGTTGACGAGCCAGATGACGGTCGTCCATCCGACCGTGACGGCCAGTTCCTTCGGGTCGGCCAGAATCTTCAGGGCGGCCGCCAGTTGCTCAAGCAGGTGCGTGAGCGCGTGTGCCAGTCGCGGCGGGATGAAGCGCCAGCGCTTGAACCTCACGTCGAGCCAGCGGATAGCGCCCTGCGAGCGGCGCTCGAACCAGACCAGGAAGCCGAGGCCCGTGACGGCGACGATCAACAGAATCAGCCCGGCCGTGCGGACGGTCGCCAGTTGCGACTCCTGCCCTTCGGGCGCGGGGAACCAGAGCAAATTCAGCGCGAAGAGGACGACGACGGCCGTGATGTCGCAGAGCCGTTCGAGCATGATGGTGACGAACGAGCCCGCGGGCCTCACCCTCTTATCGTAGAGCGGCAGCACCACTGGGCGCACGACCTCGCCCGCCCGCCCGAAGAGAAAGACCGCGCCGAAGCCGACGGTCGTCGCCGCGAACAGCGGGCGCAGGCTCGCATGCGGCGTGAGCGGCGAAAGCAGCGTGCGCCAGCGGTAGGCGCGCAGCAAATAGGTCACGGAGACTGTGATGACGCCCGCGGCGAGCAGCTTCCAGTCGGCCGTCTTCAGGCTGCGGGCCACTTCCGCCCAGTCCAGCTTCCGCCCGAACCACCATAGAATCAGGACGGCCAGCAACAGCAGGAAGAGAAATTTGAGGTGCTTCAGCAAATGTTTTCGACTTTAACGGCGCGCGAAAGTTGACCCCGCTGGACAGGTGACCACAAGATATTGGGTGGCGCCGAAAGGCTACAACAGTTCCGCTCGGGGGCGCAACCGCGCGTGAGCTTGAATTTCGGGGCAAAAGCTGCCGGGCTTGCGCTATAATCACTGGACGGGTCGCCTCACCGCTTAAATTGCTGGCCGTTTCGGCGGGAACTTTCAGTCTCCGCCGGTCGTAATCTGCGCTTGACAGGGAGTTTTCCACCCTGAGCTAGGCGCTTTCGGGCCGCAACGAGAGAGGGACGACCGGGAATCGGAGAGGCAAGAGGTGGGAGCTGCAAAGGTTTTGGCTACGGCGGGCGAAGGAGCCGAGTTAGTCAGGAGATGTCGCGCCGGCGACGGCGCGGCGTGGGAAGAGATTGTCCAGACCTACTCGCGGCGCATCTATAATCTGGCCTACCGCTTCACATCGCGTGCCGACTCGGCAGAGGATTTGACGCAGGAAGTTTTCATACGCGTCTACCGTTCTTTGGATCAATACGACCCCAGGCAGGGCGACCTTCAAAACTGGCTGATGCGGCTGGCGCGTAATCTCATCATTGACGACTACCGCCGCCGCCAGCGCACGCCGCACGACACGCAGGCGGACGACCTTGAAGATCACACCTATCACCTGCGCTCGGCCAGCAATTCGGTGCAGAGCGAGATGGAGCGCCGCGAGTTGGGCGAGCAGGTGCAGGCCGGGATTGACAAGCTCTCGCCGGATTTGCGCACCTGCGTCATCCTGCGCGACATAGAGGAGTTGAGCTACCAGGAGATCGTTGACCTCCTGCAAATACCCGAGGGGACCGTCAAGTCGCGCATCAACCGTGGACGAATCGAGCTGGCGAAAATCCTGCGCCGGATGCGCGTGGTGGCGATGAGCAACGTTTAGACAAAAATCAAGACGCCGAGGCGTCATGAGAAAGTAAAAAGGCGAAGGGTAAAAGGCGAAAGGGACGAACTTAAAATATTGAGGAGAGTTTCGATTTGAATCTTACCTTTTTA
>DATFCB010000761.1:0-3887 GCA_035253525.1 Pyrinomonadaceae bacterium
GGGGCGGGGGGGGGTGGGCGTCGGCGTCGTGCCGTTGCCGAATGCGCCGCTGACGATTGTGGCCCCGGCAGAATTTTTCACGACGACAGTCGTCCCGTCGTTGATGGCAGGGACGAGTTGGCCGTCGTTGGTGTTCCGCTCAAGCTCGCCCTGGCGGAAAGAGTTGATAGTCAGCGCGCCGATTCTCGTCCCGTTGACGAAGACGTTGAGCGCCGTGCCCGCCGCGACGTTCACGTTCTCGACCTGGACGCGGAAGTCCCTGCGGTCTGGGCGCGTGCGAAACCGGGCCTCGCCTTTCGGAGTCTGGCCGTTGAATGCCGCGCCTGAAAGAAACGTCGTGACGATCACCTCGTCGTCGTTCGCATTGACGACCACGTTGGCGAGCGCCAGCGCCAGACCCGTCACGACCGTTATCATGAAGGCAATCACTGTTCTCTTGATTCGCATCATCTTTATCCTTCGTTGAAGAGTTGTCTGCGACAGCGCGGCCAGTGCGTCTGCCCGCAACACAGTGCGACAGCGGGAATGGGAAATACGTTGACGAGAATTTTTGTAGAAGGTGAGCGAAAAAGCAGAAGTGATGAACGAGAGGAAAGCAATCAGGAAGAGACACGAAGAGACATGAGCCGGGAACATTCCCGCTCACGTCTCTTCGTGTCTCTCGTCGCAGTTCTTAGCTTCCCGTTGCCGCTAAAAGAAGCGCCAACCCCGGCACGTTCGACGCGATGACGCTTGACGCCTGCCCGCTCGTCGCCGGACCAATGACGGAGGCCGTCGTGGTCGTCGGCTTGACGAGTGACGACGGCGCACCGGAGTTCGACAGCAGGTAAGCGATGAGCGCGTCCAGGTCACTCGCGGACAGGTGCGAGGTCTTGCCGTGAGTGTCCTTGATGACGCGTATGTTGTTGGCCGCCAGTTCCGGGTTAATCTTTCCGTTGACGACGAGCGGCGCGACGTTGCTCGTGCCGAGGCGGTCAATCTGCGGCTTGCCGTTCTCCTGTATGTGCGGGCTGTCGAGGCTCACGTAAATTGGCCCGAAACCGTCGCCCGCGAGGCCGCCCCCGCTGTGGCCCGCCACGATGGGAACTTCCGTCGGCAGGTTGTTGGCCCCGCGCTTGTGGTCCGTCCGCACGGTGCGGAAGTTGAAGCCGCGCTCGCCGGGCTTCAGGAGCGGCGAGTCCGGCGTGAGCAGAATCTCGCGCACCGAATGTGCGAAGCCGTGGTGCAGCCAGCGCGGGACAGAGTCCCAGAAGGTCCGCAGGTGTTTCGT
The DNA here is from genome assembly GCA_035253525.1 of Pyrinomonadaceae bacterium. Taxonomy (GTDB): domain Bacteria; phylum Acidobacteriota; class Blastocatellia; order Pyrinomonadales; family Pyrinomonadaceae; genus QHXM01. The sequence goes on from DATFCB010000761.1 coordinate 1,271, forward strand.
GTTCCGGCTGCTGAAATTCTGCGGCGTGCCCACGTCCTGCGGCGGCCCGAAGCGCACGAAGAAGTAGTCGTTCTCGGGGCGGAAGAACGGGCCGTCGCCGTCAACAGTCGTCTCGCTGATGACGCCCGGCTCGTGTATGTTGTAGTCCTGGAACGTGTCGTCTATGACGCCGTTCGAGTACTTGTTGCCGTTATGGTGACATGACGCGCAGCCCGCGCCGCCCGCCGTCACCTCCTTCGTAAAAAGCTCCTTGCCGCGCGCAATCCGTGCCTTCTCCGCTTCCTCCGGGAATTGTTCGAGCGGGTTCGGCAGACGACGCGTCTCATTCTGCGACCAGAGAATTTGCAGGTAGGCCATGTCGTAGTAGCCGACCTTGAACGCCTTGCTGCTTAAATCATTGCGCCCGATGGCGCGGGAGTTCTCCTCCGTCTTTCTCAAGACGTACTCCTCGCGCGCCTTGAAGCGGTCTACGGCATTCGCCTGCGGGAAGAGCGGCGTCGGGGTGCGCTCGCCCAAAAGCACTTCACCATTGCAGGCAGAGGCGTAAGCCATGAAGTCGTTATTCAAGCCCTCGTACCACTCGGGCCAGTTGTCCGAGATGTCTTTGTTCTGCGGGCAGACTTTCGTGCCGCCGACGGCGTTGGCCGCGACGTTCCACTGGCAGCCGTCCTGACGGCCGTCCCAGTGACAGAAGCCGCAGGATTTTTGCCCGTCGTCCGAGTAAGTGGACGAGAAGAACCAGCGCAGGCCCTGCTCCTCTGCGGTCGCAAACAAATTCTTGCCATTGCTGCCCGTCGTCGGGTCGAGCGTCGTGTTGGTGACGCCGACCGGCAAGTAACCCGCGCGCGTCAGCAGACCGTTGGTGTCCACGTTCAGGAAAGAGATGTCTTCGGTCTGGAAGTTGGCGACGTAGATGGTGCGCCCGTCGGGCGAGACTTCGACGCCCTGCGGCGTGATGCCGCCGGTGAACTCTATGTCGAGCGGCGTGAGAAGCAGTGACGGGCTCGTGGTGGCCGCGTTGATGCGAAACGCCTGCACGTTCTCCGAGTGTGCAAACGTGACGAAGAGCATGTTGCCGCGTACGGCCATTTGCTCCGGGCCGCTGCCCTTGATCTTTTTCTGCGCGGCCGTGTGGTCTTTGAGGTCAACGAATTGGCCCGGCGTGACGAGCTGCGAGAGGTCGCGCCCCTCGTCCACGTAGCGGAAGACGAACATGTTGGTCGTCGTGTCGAAGATGTTCAGCTCCGAGCCTATGTCGTCGAAGGTCGTGGCCTTGGTCGCGTCCGTCATGACGGGCGTGTAGCCGAGGGGCTGACCGTTGTTCTTGATGACGACGCCGCTCGCGTTCTTCGTCGGCAGGCCGTGGCCCGTCTCGCGCTGATTTAATTTCGTGTTGGTGTCCTGGCCGCTGACGATGCCCCAGCGCCCGGCTATCTTCACGTCGGTCGAAAGCCCGCCGACGGGCATGACTTTCGTGAGCGTGTTGGCGTCGCCAGCGACGTTGATGACGGCGACTGTGTGGCCGAGCGTGTTGGCGACGTAGAGCGTACGGCCGTCCGCGCTCAAGTCCAAATCGCGCGGGTTGGTGCGCTCAAGGTCGTTCAGGCCGGTCGGGATTTCCGCTATCTGCGTGAAAAATGGGCCAGGGTCAACGCGGAAGGCGCGCACCTGATCCTTGAAGCGGTCCGTGATGTAGAGTCGCGTGCCGTCGCGGTTGAAGATGAGTTTCTCTCCGTAAAATCCGGTCTCGAACTCGCCGATGACGGTGTCGGTCGTCGTATCAATCACGCTCGCGAAGTTGCCGTACTGGTTGAGCACGACGACGTAGGGGCGTGCATAGATGGAAGTGTTCAAAGGCGCGGCCTTGACGCCTATGGGGCGCGTGCCGCGGCCCGTACCGTTTGGCCTGAGGTCAATCCAGGTGATGACGCGGCGGCTCGCGGTGTCCACGACGGCGACGCGCCAGTCCGGGTAGCCCTCGCGTCCGGGCAAGCTGACGTAAAGTTTCTTCCCGTCACCAGTCAAAGCGAGCGCGCGCGGCTGGCTGCGGAACGGCTGCTTGACGTGCGGCCAGAGCTGGTTGCCGCTCTTGACGACCGGGTTGTTAGGGTTAATGCGCGTGCCGGGGTCGGGCCGACCATCAATGTAGGCCGCGCCGTGCATGATCTTGGTGTAGCGCAGGAGGCCCGCGCGCACGCCGGCCTGCTCGGCCCCGACGATGTTTTTCACGGGGTCATTGTTCAGCCCCGTGATGATGCGCCCGCGCGAGTCCGTCTTGACGGCGGTGATGAACAGGCGCAAAGGCAGCGGGGCCTCGCGCCCCGTGGCTAGAACTTTTCTCTCGAAGTCTGCGGACAGCGACATGCGAGGCGCAACCGCGCTCGCCCGAAAATCCTCGCTGAAAACTAACCAGACGACCCCCGTGAGAATAGCAATGATAAACAGCAGGCACTTGACTCTGTTCGTCATGACAAGCCCCCTCTTCGTCTAGGAACGAAAGTTCGTTGAACCTCACAAAAATGGCCCGGAAAGGCTGGATAGACTTTCCCCGATGTGCCTACAGTGCGAGGAGCGCGGGAGGAAATACATGCCGGGCTGAAAAAATGAGACGGGAATT
>DATFCB010000762.1:0-24644 GCA_035253525.1 Pyrinomonadaceae bacterium
AGTTTCACGCAAAGGCGCAAAGGAAAAGGCGGCCGCGCGAATCGTCTCACGCCGCCGCCTCAAGTTTATTTCCGTTCGGTGAACTAGGAACAGCCCGCGTGCTCGCAGCCGCAGGCTATTTCCGTGATGTCGCCCGCGTCGCGACAGTATTCGCTGCAATAATCATCATCGCCTGTCACGCGGCAGTTACAACTCTCGTGCTCACACTTGTTATCGTCTTGCTCGTCCGCCATCTCCGTCACCCTTCCTTCCTCGTCAGCCAAAAGAGAGCCCGGGGAACAAACGCTCTCAGCCAATTGTTTGAGGGGAACTCACTCCCATGCTAGTCCCGCCGACGCCGCCGGTCAAGAACAGTGGGCAGCGGGCAGTTAAAAACACTGAGGCCGAATCTTGATTCTTAATCTTCAGACTTCAAGACTGCTGACGCTCAACGACTGCCCACTGCTTTTCACTGTGCAGCGCGGACGGTGATGCGGACGCGGCGGCGACGGACAGAGACTTCGAGCGTGCTGCCGATGGGCGCGTTGTAGACCTTGTCGTCCACGGTGATTTCGAGCGGCAGCACGGCGGGCGTGTCTGCGGGCGCTGTTGCTGGCATCAGGGGCTGCGCCGCCTCTTCCTGCTCGGGCAGAGAGATTCTCTCGGTCGCGCGCGGGAGCAGGTCTTTCGCCACGATGCGCCATGTGCGGGGCGCGCACGTGATGCGCAGGCCCGGCGCGTCCGTCTCGGCCCGCTCGCCCTGCGCGAGGGCGCTCAGCGTGAACTGACCCTCGCCGCAACGCACGCCCCGGTCGTCGTAAAAAGTCACGCTCCCCGAAACGTAGGCTAAGAACACGGGGCCGCGATTCTCTATGATGAAGCGCGCGTTCCTCACGGGCGCGTCCGGCGTCCCGGCCAACGCCTGCGTCAAAAGTTGGCCCACCAGCGCCGCGCGGCCCTGCGCGTCCAGCGCCGTCGCCTCCGCCTCAAGACTCACGCGCTGCTCACTCGTCGCCGCCGCCGCCGCCGCCGTCTCCTGCGCGCGGACGCCCGGAGCGCCGCCGACAGCCAGGAGGGCGAGGCACATTGCCATAATTTTTAGTCTCACGCGGTAACTCCTTAAGGACAATTAAGGAAACTGCTGCCCCTGACGACAATTTTTTCACAGAACACGGAATGTTTATCTCAATATTGACATTTATACAAGAGAGGAATATTTTACGACGCTTAGCTGATCGCCGTTGACTGGATTTGTTCAACGCAGTCAACACATATATTCCTGTCTCACGCATCTACCGCAAGCTACCTAGCTAACAGTCGGAGGCCCAGATGACACCCATCCAGTCGTTCAAACACGACGCATTCATTAGTTATCGTCACGAGGACAACCGAGAGCGTGACGAATCCAACAAGACCTGGATTGAAAATTTCCACGAGAGACTTGAGAACCGGCTGAACTTCATCCTCGGAGAGAAGCCGAGCATCTGGCGCGACCCCAAAATGCCGGGCAACGTAGATGTCCGCGAGCATCTGAAAGAAAAGATCAAGGAAACCATCCTGCTCATCTCCGTTCTCTCGCCCGGCTACCTGAGGTCGGACTGGTGTACCGGAGAGTTGCAAAAGTTCTGTCGGCTCGCAGAGGAGAGTGACGGACTCACTATTAACGGCAAGTTCCGCATCTTCAAGGTCGTGAGGACTCTGCTCAACGGCCGGATTCCGCACCAGTTCGAGAATCTGAAGGGATATGACTTTTTTGAAAAAGACCCGATGACCGACCAGCCCATCGAGTTCGGGCAGGAAATCGGAAACAATAAAGACCCCAAGTATTGGAACAAACTCTACGACCTGGCCTGGGACATCAAGCAAGTGCTGGACAGCATCAAGGCTCCCCCGCCGCCGCCCAAGAACCCTTTCGAAGAGGAGAACGTTCCGGTAAACATCTCCGCCCCCAAATCGAAGGGCACCATTTATCTCGCCGAAACAACTTACGACCGCATGAACGACCGCGATAACATCAAGCGCGAATTGCAGGAGCGCGGCTACGAGATTCTTCCAGACAAAGTGCTGCCCTACGTCTCACCGCATTATGAAGAGGCCGTCAGGGAGAATCTGGGGCGCAGCAAGCTCTCGATTCATCTAATCGGGGAGAACTACGGCATCATCCCGGAGGGCCCCGTCAAACGCTCCATCGTCAGCCTGCAAAATGACCTCGCGGCTCAACGCCGCCGCAGCGACCCTAAATTTACGCGATTGATCTGGATGCCGGAAGACCTGGCCCCGAAAGACCCGGAGCAGGGGGATTTTATCGAACTGTTGCGGACGCGCGCCGACCTCCAGGCGGGAGCCGAATTGCTGCGGACTTCTCTGGAAGAACTCAAGAGCGTCATCAACGTGCGGCTTAGTACGAACGGCCACCGCAAACCGCCCCCCTCGCCCGGCAAGAAAATTTACTTGATCTGTGACAAACGCGATGTCAACCAGATCATTCCCATCAACGACTATCTCTCCAGGCGCGGCTACAAGATTAGGCTCCCGCTGATAGACGACGAAGGCGTTGACGACTCGCAGGCCATTGAGATTCATAACGACAATCTCTTGCAGTGTGACGCCGTTCTTATCTATTTCGGGAGCGCCAATCAGGTCTGGTTCAACTATAAATTGAGAGACCTGGAAAAAATCGCCGGGCTGGAACGAATCGCCGACCGCGACCGCGTCAAGCCTCTGCTGGCAAGCGCCATCTACGTGGCGGGGCCGCCCACCGATTTCAAGCGCCTGTTCCGAACCAACGACTCCGTGTTGATTCAGAATTTCGAGAAGTTCGACCCCAGCCTGTTGGACGAATTTCTCGCGCAGATTGAAAGCCCTGGAAGCGCTGACAACGATAACGGCCGGGGACCAGCTGCCGACTCGACGGAAGGAGTAAACGATGAAGACTAATAATTCCAAGAACCCCTTCCCCGGACTGCGGCCCTTCAACTCCTCCGAGACGCACCTCTTTTTCGGGCGCGACGGTCAGAGCACCGAACTGCTCAAGCGTCTCAAGCGCAACCGCTTTCTCGCCGTGGTCGGGACTTCCGGCAGCGGCAAGTCTTCGCTCGTGCGGGCGGGACTGTTGCCCGCGCTGCAAGGCGGCATGATGGCGAGCGCGGGGTCCGACTGGCGAATCGCCATCTTTCGACCCGGCAACGCCCCCATAGACAATCTGGCCCAGGCCCTCATGTCGCCGGAGGTATTCGGCTCGGGCGATAAGGGGAATTACGACCTGGAGTGCGTGACGGCCGAGACGAGCCTGCGGCGCAGCAGCCTGGGGCTGGCCGAGTTGGCGCAGCACGCGCGCATGAGCGTCAATAAAGATGGGCAGCCGATATTCCCGGACGACGCGAACCTGCTCGTCGTGGTGGATCAGTTCGAGGAGTTATTTCGCTTCAAACAGATTTCGGAAGAGAAGGCCAGGGTGAGGCAGCTCGCGGACGGTGAACTCTCGCGCGAAGAGGAGAAGCCCCCGGCCGCCGGGCCGGATGTGCAGGGCTATGCAGCCAGGGACGGCGAACCCTCCGGTCGGCAGGGGGATAATTTCAAGGAAGACGCCGCGGCCTTCGTCAAGCTGCTCCTGGAGGCGGCACGTCACAAGAAGGAGAATATCTACGTCGTGCTGACCATGCGCTCGGACTATCTGGGCGACTGCTCGCAGTTCTGGGATTTGCCTGAGGCCATCAACAGCGGGCAATACCTGATCCCGCGCATGACGCGCGACGAGCGCCGCGAGGCCATCACGGGGCCGGTCGGCGTGCGCCGCGCGGAGATTACGGAGCCGCTGATAAATCAACTGCTCAACGACGCGGGCGACAACCCTGACCAACTGCCCATTCTTCAGCACGCGCTCATGCGTACGTGGAATTACTGGCACGCTTCCCGCAAGAACGGGGGGGCGCTGGACCTGGCTCACTACAACGAAATCGGGGGAATGGAGCGGGCGCTTTCGCAGCACGCCGACGAAGCCTACGAGAGCCTGTCGAAGCCTCATCAGGCGGTCGCCGAAAAGCTTTTCAAAGCCCTGACCGAGAAGGGAGACGACAACCGTGAGATCAGGCGACCGATGCCCTTGGGCGAACTCTGCGAAGTGATACAGGAAGACATCAAAGATGTGAAAGATGTGATAGGTGTCTTCCGAGAGTCCGGCAGGTCATTTCTCCTACCGGCTGATAAGCCGCTGGTCGAAGATTCCCTGATAGACATTTCACACGAGAGCCTGATCCGCGGCTGGGAGAGATTGGCGAAGTGGGTCAACGAAGAAGCCCGCTCGTCGGTCATCTATAAGCGCCTGGCCGAAACCGCCTTGCTCTACCCGGAGAAGGAAGGGCCTTTGCGCGACCCGGCCTTGCAGGTCGCGCTCGAATGGCTCAAAACGGCCAAGCCGAACAAGGCATGGGCGCAGCGCTACCACCCGGCCTTCGAGAAGGCGATAGATTTTTTGGCCGAGAGCGAAAAGGCGCGCGCCCGAGAGGCGAAGGACAGGGAGGAGCAGTTGCAGGAGCAACTGGCCCAAGCGAAAGCCCTGGCCGACACGACCCAAAAGGCGATCATCGCCGAGCAGCAGCGGGCGCAGGCGCAGGCCAGGTCAGCCCGCATGTTCTTCTGGTTCACCATCGCCCTCGGGGCGCTGCTCACAGGGGCCATCGTGCTCTCCGTTTACGCCCTGCGGCGGCGCTCGGAGGCCATCACGGCGAAGGCGGCAATTGCCGAGAGCCTGGATAAAGCGCAGGCTGCCGAGAAGACGGCACGCGAGGCCGAGGAGAGGGCCGAAGGCGAGCGCCAGAACGCTGTTGACGCCCAAGTGGCGGCCGAGCTGGAGCGGCAGAAGGCCCTTGACGCCAAGAAGGTGGCCGACACAGAGCGTGATAAAGCAAACCAACGCGAGAAGCAAGCTCGCGATGCTTTGGGGAAGGCCGAACGGGAACACCGGCGGGCCGAATACGAAGTGAAACTAGCGGGCTTCTATCAGAAAACCCTGGACGCCACCGCGCAGAACCAGAGGACCGAGGCGGCCGGGCATCTTGGTGCGGCGCTCACGCTTATCAAACAGACTGAAAAAGAGAAAGGCGTCCCGCGGCAGATTAACGTCCTACGCAGCATCGGCGACATCTATACGGGGTCCGGGCAAGAGCCGACGGACGAGGAGAAAGTCAAAGCCGTCGCGTCTTACGACGAGTTGGCCGTGATTCACCGCCAGCATCATGACGTGCCCGAGGAGATTAAGTGGTGGGAGAAAAGCGCGCAGGTTTATGAAAGCGTCAAAGACGCAAACAAAGCCGCCGACTACTACACTAATAAAGTCCTCCCGATTTACACGAAGTTAGGCGACACCCCCAAAATCGCCGCGACGTTCGTCAAGATCGGCGACATCCACAAAGATTCGAAGAGGCTTGAGGAGATGAAGAAGGCCGTCGAGTCTTACGAAAAGGCGGCCGCCGCCTACCACGCCAGTTCCGATTTCGCCAACGAGTCGGACACCTACCTCAAGATAGGTAAAATCTATCTGGAACCGGGCAACCGGGACGAAAGGTTGGCGGAGGACGCTTTGTCCAGAGCGGTGACTGTTTATGACGAGAAGGATAAGGCCAGCATAGCCGCGGCCCTCGTCAAGGTCGGCGATATTTACAAGTTCTCGAAAGACAAGGATGACAAAGCTATCAGCCTGGATGTTTACGCCGCGGCGGCCGAAACCTACGAGGAGTTAGGGGATAAGAATGCGCTGGGCAACACCTACGTCAGTGCCGCGTTGGCCGCCAAGCAACTCGACTCCGACGCGCAAGTGATTTTCTACTACACTAAAGCCGTCGAAGCCTATCGTGCCGCCAACAATGGAAAGGAAGAGGCCCAGACCCTGCGACAATTCGCCAGCTCTTTCAGAAGGTCGGCTTCGGCGGAAATGAGGATGCTGGCTATTGAGAAGTATGAAGCGTCGGCGGAAATTTCGCTGCGACTCGGCGACACCTCCAACGCCATCATCTCTTACAAAGAGGCCGGGGAAATCTACACCAGCTTCGAGGACGAACCGACCAGGCTCAAGGCCGCCGACGCCTATAATAAGGCCGCCAACCTTTTCAACCAGCCCGGAGAAACGGGCGAGCAGTCTGCCCTCATCGTCAGAATCGGCGACCTCTACAGGGAATCGAAGGCCCCCGAGCAACAGGCGAAAGCAGACGATTACTATCAGCGAGCGGCCAGGGTTTACCTGGACGACAAAGACCTGGCTAAAGCAGCTAATACCTTCATCACCATCGGCAACAAGTATCGCCACTCGGAACCGCCGAACCCGCAGAAAGCCGCAGCCTATTTCAGCCGGGCGGCGCAGGTCTATCACGACGTGCAAAGACGCGAGGATGAGGCAGAGACGCTCATCAAGGTCGGCAGGTATTACCAGGTCTCAGACGCGGCCGAGGAAAGATCGACCGCCAAGGACTACTACGAGCGCGCCGTGCGTGTCCATCACGACGCGCAGGACCGCGAAAATGAAGCGGACCTGCTGATAGAGGTCGGCAAGCTCTACCAGAACTCCAAACTGGCGGACGATAAAGCGAGCGCTCAGGCGTATTACGACCGCGCGTTGGGGGTTTACGGCGACGACCCGGCCGGGCTGTCGAAGACTTTCATCAAAGTCGGTCAGGCTTATGAGACTTCGTCCAATAAGGCCGAGAGTCAGAAGGCTTCCGCCTTTTATGATAAGGCAGTTCAGGTCCATCGCGGGGCTGGCAACCTGGCCGGGCAGTCCTCTACCCTGATCGAAATCGGCAAGCTCTACGAAGATGACGACGACAAAGAGAAGAACAAACTGGCCGTCAAGTATTTCGACCAGGCCGTCAAAGTTCACACCGACGCGAACGACCCCGTCGGCGCGGCCGCGATTTTGATTAAACTCGGCGACTCTTATCTCTATTCTGAAGAGAAAGAGCGAAAGGAGCGCGCCCTCAGTTACTACGAAGCGGCCCTGCGCATCTACGAGTCCCCCGCCAATCCCGCCGGGCAGGCCACCGTCCACAAGAAAGCTGGCCTCATGCTGGCCTCCATGAAACAGACGGCCCGGGCGCTCGAACAGCTTGAGACGGCGCGTAGGCTATATGCGGGGGACCACATCGGGCAGGGCGACACGCTCTTTGAGATCGGCAAGATTTACAAGAACTCGGAGAACGTCGCGGACCAAAACAAAGGCGAAGCCAGTTTCAAGGAAGCCGTGCAAGTCTACATGAACGCGAAAGACCTCGTCGGCGCGGCGGCACTGCTTCACAATCTCGGTGACTGGTACGACGAGTCCCCCGAAGACAGTCTGATACAGAAGGCCGCCGAGTCTTACGAGAAGGAGGCCGAGATTCATCGCACTCTCGGCCGGTACGCCGACGAAGCCGCCGCGTTGATTAGAGTCGGGGAGACTTACAACGAATTGGCGACCGAGGATTTTTACCGCAAGGCCGCAGGTAACTTCGCGAGGGCGAGGGCGCTCTACAAACAAGAGGGGGAACTCGGCGGCGAGGGGTTGGCGGCCCACCGCCTCGGCTTAGCCTACAAGTTGATGGAGGAAAACGAGGAAGCGCTGAGGTATTACAACGAAGCGCTCCTGCTGCTGACGACCCCAGAGACCCGCAGGCAACGGGCGGAGGTGCTCGCCAGCATGGCCGTAGCCTACATCTCTCTGGAGAAGAAGGATAAGGCGCTCGAAAGTTACAACCAGGCTTACGACCTTTACCAGGCGCTGGCCGAGTATAGAAGGGCCACCCAGATAGCCTCTCGCATCAGGCGGCTCAGAGTGCCGCCCGTTGAGAGGTAGGATGCCTCAGCGCCGGGGCGGGCCCGGTCTTCCGCCTTCAATCAAGCGGCGGCGATGACGGGCAGGAGCGCGTGGGCGCGCGGCATGAGATAGCCCTGAGCGTTTTGGCCCACGCGCGCGAGGGCCTCGTCAACGGTTCGTGCGGGTGTCATACGCATGCGGCGCACGTCTTCGTCCGCGAGTTGTGAGACGAGGTGGACGCGATGCTTCTCCGCCTTGACGAGCAGCGACCAGGCCGTCTGGCCGTTCACTTCGTAACGCTCGCGCAAGGCGTTTTCGAGAGCGCGCGAGTCTGCCGCCTCGAACCACTTGAGAAAGTCTGCGCGCCCGAGGCCGTCCGCGCACTCCGCGAGCAGGATGATGTCGCCGCCTTCGCGGCAGGCGTGCGCGGCCATCTCAAGCGACTTGTGCGCCTGAATCAAGTTGATGTCCCACGGCCACCCGCCGCAACTGGCGACGACGAGAGCGCGCCTTTCTTCCACCACGATTGAGTGCTCTTCGAGATATTCCGCGCACGCGCGGCGGTGCGCGCTGCGCCAGTCGCCCGCGTAGACGCGGATGGCGCGGCCGCGCTCGTCCGTGACCGCGTTGATGAGGAACGACGGTGCGACCTCGCTCGCGATGCGCTCGCACTCTTCGTGGACGGCGTTGCCTGCGAGCAGTCCTGTGCCAACTCCTTCGCGCCGGCCGCCGCGCTCGAAATCCATCGCCAGCATGTGCGTCGCCTCTATGGTCCGCGCAGAGGCCAGCCCCGGACAGATGCTCTTGCGCCCGCCCGTGAAGCCCGCGAAGTAGTGAAAATTAATCCCGCCCGTCAGGATGACGTGGTCGTGCTCTCGGAGAGCGCGGTTAACTTCGGCGGGTGAATTATGCGCAGTCTCGCCGAGTTGAATCATGCTCGCCGCATCGAAAGCGTCGTGGTCGAGCGTACGGATTCTCTGCGCGATGAAGGGCGTCAGCAGTTCGCGCTTCTCTTCCTGTGTGACGGCGCGGTGAATACCCGTGGCGAAGATGATGCGAATGTCGGGCGGCGAGACGCCCACTTCAATCAAACGGCGCACGAGCAGATTGACGATCTGTCCGCTCGCGGCCGCGCGCGTCGCGTCCGAGACGACGACGAGGACGCTCTCGCCCGCCGAGACGATCTCTCCGAGCGGCGGCGAATCAATTGGCGCGTCCAACGCCTCGCCTATCTCCACGTCGGTCAGCGGCCCCAACGCCCGCGCCTCCTCCTCAAGCACGCGAAAGCGCGTCGCGTCGTAAGCGAAAGAAACAGCCCCGCGACCGTACCCCAGTTTGATTTCCATAAGGCAGGAGACAGAATACAGAGGTCAGGAGTCAGGAGAAAAGAAAATCAGAAGAAGAACGGTTCTCAGCCTTTCATACTGACTTCTGACTCCTGCTATTCGTCAGACCCCGAAGCGTATAAGTGCGCGCTCGATGGAGTTGAGCGAGATGAAATCGGTCTGCCCGGCGGCGCGCGCGTCCGCGAGCCAGCGGCGTAATTTACGCGCCTCGTCGAGCGTGGAGATGCGGCACGCGCCCGTCAGCGCGAGCGTGACCAGGCAGTCCGGCGCGCCGTGCGTCACGAGCGCCGCCTGAAGCGCCGCTTGTTCGCGTAAGTCGAGCGTCAAGAGAAGACTGATTTCCATAAGAGCAGGTGTCAGGTTTCAAGTTTCAGGTTTCAGGTTCTTTGTCTTTAACTTGAACCCTGAAACCCGTTTCTCATTCCCTGGCCGAGCGGAAGCAGGCCGTGCCCGCGTGGCAGAAGTGGAACGTTTCGTCTTCGAAGTCGGGCGTCTCCATCTGAATGGTCAGGTGATCCAGGCCGAACTGGTCGGAGAGCTTGGCGCGCAGCTCTTTCAATAGCTCAGCCTGCGAGATTTGCTCGACGTGTATGACGTGCGCGCTCAGGGCCTCGCGCCCGGAGGTGATCGTCCAGACGTGCAGGTCGTGCACGTCCTCGACGCCCTCGGTCTGAAGGATCACGTCCTCTACAGCGGCGAGGTTGATGTGCGCGGGCGTGCCTTCCAGGAGGACGTTGGTTGATTCGCGTATCAGGTGCCAGGAACTCCAGATGATGAGCAGGCCGATGAGACAACTGAAGAGCGGGTCCGCCTGATACCAGCCATAGGCGGACATGAGCGCGCCCGCCAGAATCGCGCCGACCGAGCCAAGCGCGTCGCCCATGATGTGCAGCCACGCGCCGCGCACGTTCAGGTCGTCGCGGTGGTCGCCGTGCAGTATCCACGCGCAGGCGAGGTTGATGACGAGGCCGCCCGTCGCGACCAGTATCATCAGGCCGCTACGGACCACGGGTGGCTCCGACCAGCGCTGGTAGGCTTCGTAAAAGATGAGGAGCGAGATCAGTATGAGCGCGACGCCGTTAATTAAGGCGGCGAGGATTTCGAGGCGGTAGTAGCCGAAGGTTTTGCTGGACGTTGCCGGACGCGAGCCGAACCAGACGGCGATGAGCGCTAAGGCCAGCGCCGCCACGTCCGTCAGCATGTGGCCCGCGTCCGCGAGCAGCGCGAGCGACCCCGTAGCCCAACCGCCGACGGCCTCCGCCACCATGTAGACGGCCGTCAGCACGAGCACGATGCTCAACCGGCGACTGCTGCCCGCCCTGCGCCCGTGGGCGTGCGCGTGATGCCCGCCGCCGTCATGCCGGTGTGCCAAATCGTGCTCGCCGTTATTGCTCGCCGTGACCGCCATAGACTGCCGCTTTATCCAATCTTCTCCAGCGCCTGCTCAACGTCCGCGATGATGTCGGCGGCCTCTTCGATGCCGACGGCGAAGCGGACGGTCGCCGCGGAGACGCCGGCGGCGCGCAACTGTTCGGCGGAGAAGCCTACGTGCGAAGAGTAGAGCGGGTAGCTCACGAGGGTTTCCACGCCGCCCAGGCTCGGAGCGTTCTTGACCAGACGGAGCGCGTCGAAGAAGCGCTCGGCCTCCGGCTCGCCGCCCTTCAGATCAATCGCGACGACCCCGCCGCCGAAACCATTCATCTGCCTGCGCGCGATTTTGTAGTCCGGGTCATCTTCAAGGCCCGGATAGTAAACGCGCGCCACCATTTTATTCCGACTCAACGCACGCGCCAACGCGAGAGCGTTTTCGCAAGAGGCGCGCACGCGCAGGTCCAGCGTCTTCAGCCCGCGCCCCAAGAGGTAGGCCGCCGCGGGGTCGAGCGTCGCGCCCGTCAAAAGCGCCACGCGGCGCGCACGCGCTATGAAATCTTTCGTCCCCGTCAGCACGCCCGCCGTCAGGTCCGAGTGGCCGCCTAGATACTTCGTCGCGCTGTGCATGACGGCGTCCACGCCGTCAGACAGGGGGCGCTGCAAGACTGGCGTGGCGAACGTGTTGTCTATGACTGAGAAGAGTCTCGCGCGGCGCGCGGCACGGGCCGCCTGTGCCAAATCCACGAGCCTGTTGATAGGGTTGGCCGGCGACTCGAACCAGAAGAGGCGCGTCGTCTCGCCACGAAGCTCAGGCAGGCGCTCGATGTCGTTGATGGGGATGAAGCGCGACTTGACCCCGAACCGGCCCAGGACTTCGGTCATGATTTTGACCGTGCCGCCGTAGATGGAATCGCAGCAGATGACTTCGTCGCCGGACTGGCACAATGCCGCGAGCGCGCTGAAAGTGGCTGCCGAGCCGGAAGAGGTCAGGAGCGCCGCCTCGCCGCCTTCGAGGCCGGCGATTGTGCGCTCGACCTCCGCGACGGTCGGGTTACTGTAGCGCGAATAGAAGTAGGCTTCCGGCAACTCGCCGCGCGCGTAGCGGCGCATCTCGTCGAAAGTCTCGAAGCCGTAAGTTGACGAACGAAAGACGGGCGAGACGACCGCGCCGAACGGCTGAGGCCGGCGCTGTCCGCCGTGCACCGTGGCGGTGGCCGGCGAGCCGTGCCCGTCCCTGCTCTGCTCGTCTGAAGCCATTCGCGCAACCTCCTCAGCCGGAAGGCAAGATGAAAGGCACGCCCTCCGCGTTCGGTCTAAGATTAGCAGATTACGAAAGAGGCTGACAGCCCGTGCAAGGCGCGTTCGGCGGTCTAACAACTATTTGACTGAGCCGGTCGAAGGAAGCGACGGCGCGGGGTCGTTGTCCGTGATTGTGCCAGTCCCCTGGCTGACGCCGAGCGTGGCGTTAACGGGGCCGGACAGGACTAGTTTGAAGGTTTCGTTCGGCTCGTCCAGCGTATCGCCCTTGATTGACACCGTCACCATCTTGCTCGTCTGACCTGGCGAGAAGACCAGCGTCGTCAGCAGCCGCGCGGCGTAGTCCGCGGGAGCTGTGGCCGTCGCGTCGGTCGTCTGGTACTTGACCGATACATTCTGACCGCTGGCGGCCGAGAGTTTGAGCGTGAAGACGGCGTTGAGCACGCCCGTATTCCCCTCGGTCACGGTCACGTTGTTGATTGAGAGCGTCGGAGGGAGGTCGTTGTCAACAATCGTTCCGGTGCCCTGGCGGACGGCGAGGGTCGCGTTAACGGGTGCGGACAGGATGAGCTTGAAAGTCTCGTTTACTTCGTCCAGCGTGTCGCCCTTGACCGACACTGGCACAGTTTTAGTGGTCTGCCCCGGCGCGAAGACGAGCGCCGTCACGGGGAGCGCTGTGTAGTCGGCCGTCGCGGCGGCCGTGCCGTTGGCGGTCTGGTAATTGACGGTCACGCTCCGGGCGCTCGCCGCGGACAGGCTGACGGTAAAAGTGGCGTTGACAGCGCCCGCGTTCAATTCAGTGACGGAGACGTTATTAACTCTCAGGCTCGGGGTGGGGTCGTTATCAGTAATCGTGCCGAGCCCGCTCTCGTCGGCGATGGTCGCGTTGGTCGGGGCCGAAAGGCTCACGTTGAAAGTCTCGTTGAGTTCGTCCAGCAAATCACCCTTGACCTGGACGGTGACGGGCAGGCTGGTCTGTCCCGGCGTGAACGTCAGAGTCGTCAGCGGTAGGGCATTGTAATCGGCGGACGCTGCGGCCGTGCCGTCGGCGGTCTGATACTTGACCGTGACGGTCTGGCTGCTGGCGGCGGACAAACTGACGGCGAAGACGGCGTTGAGCGTGCCCGTGTTCCCCTCGGTCACAGTCACGTCGTTGATTGAAATCGTGGGCGGCGGAATCGCGGGCGCGCTCACGTTGATATTGACCGAGCTTGAAGTGGTCTGAGCGCCCGCGCTGTCAATCGCAACCGCCTTCAGCGCGTAGCCGCCTTCGGGCACGTTGTTCCAGGTGATGCTGTAAGGACTCGTGCTGTCTGTGCCAATTAAATTGGCCCCGGCGTAGAAGTCCACGCGGTCAATCGTGCCGTCATCGTCTGAAGCATTCACGCTGACGACGACGCTGGCGGGCGCGTCGAACGTCGCACCGTTCGCGGGTTTCGTCAGGCTCACCAACGGCGCGCGGTTGGTGTCAACTATCAGCGTGTTTGAGATGGTCGCGCCCGGATAAGAGGCGGTGATTTTGACGGCAAGCTCGTTTGCGACCGATGCGGTGTTGATGCTGAAGACGGCGCTCCTCGCCCCTTCCGGGATGAAGACGGACGACGGCGGAGTCGCCACGGAATAATTGCTGCTCGTCAGCGTGACCTGAACGCCGCCGTCAGGGGCCGGACTTGCGAGCCTGAGAGTGGCGTCCGACGGGCCGCCCCCGCCGACCTCTATCGGATTCAGGTGAAACGAGGCTTCCGCCGCGTCCGGCGCGTTGAATGGCGCGCGGCCTGTGGGGAACGGGCGGTAGAGCGGGTCGCCGACGTTGACGATCATCCACTTCAGCCATTGCGTGTTGCGCAAAAGCGCGTCGCCGACGTTCGCTCCTTCAAAGAGATTGCGAAAAACTCCGTCCGAATGAGCGACGCCGTCAAGGAAAGGCTCGTCAATCGCGCCGCTCGTGACCGTGATTCCTTTGACGAGCGCGTTGGCGGACCAATTTGTGCCGCCGCGCAGGTTGTAGGCCGAAAGGCTGTCTGTGTGAAACCCTATCGCGCCCGGCTTCCAACTGAAAGCGTCGTTGTAATTGTTCAGGCTGTACCAGCCGGCGTAAAGCGCCGCGTCGTCGCAGCGCGCGGGCGCAGGCGCTGTGCCAAATTCGGCCTCGTTGTTGTCCTCCACGACCTGAAGCCCTGCGCGGCGCGCGTGTTCTGCGGCGCGATGTATGTCCCAGTCGCCCGCGCCGTACCTGTAGTCGCTCACGTTTGCGATGTTGCCGCGAATGTCGAAACACCCGCGCCCCGAGAGGCCGCCCGACTCGGCCAGCAGAGCTTTGTCAACGAGCCCCTTCGCCAGGGCCGCGCTCGACGCGTCGAGTCGCCAGACAGCGTAGAGGCGCTGCGCCGCGGGCTGCTGCCGGTAGTCCGCCAGAGAGACGAACGGCTGATAGAAGTTGCCCTCGCTCTGCGCCGCCGCGTAGTAGGCGTGCGCCCCGTCCGTTGCGTTACCGGCGGAATACTCGTCCCAGATGTCCACGATCTGCTGGTCGATTGACCGCGCGGGGTTTCCTACTTTGTAAGGAGTCTGGTAGGAGAAAACTATGTAGAGAATCTTGTCACGGCCGATTGCGTTCAGGCAGTTTTTGACGGGCGTCTTAACAATCGAGTTGAAAACGTTCCAGTCGGGCAGGTACGTCGTCTGAGTGGAATTGATGGCGCACTTGTTGGCGGCGGCAATGCTGCGCCGGGCCATGTAGTAGTCCGCGACCTCAAGCGATTCGGGTACGCTCTGGTTATAGACAACTAAGACTCTTTCGTTGAGCGGGAGACTTTGCGGCGTGGGCGCGAAGCCGTGGACGGCGGGGCGGCTCGAAGCGAAGCCCGCGAGCGCGACCCAGACCAGGAGGCACGCCGCGACAGACCACGGCGCGGTCAAGCTTCGCGAGAACAGTTTTCGGCCCCGTCTCAGACACATAGGCTTTGCGAACGCCCATCGCCAGGATGCGGGACTGAAGGTAGAATTGTTTCGCCCAACGTGTCAACGCGCGAGCGCTAAATGGCTGCGATGTTGTGTGCGGCGTTGAAGTCTCTGTAGAGGTCGTTGAAGTCGCGCATCGTGCGTTCAAGCACCTGCGGCAAATTCTCCACGTCGGCGGTGTTGACCACCAGGTTGACGTTCTGGACGAAGGCGGCGTGGCTGTCGAGCGTGCGGGCCGTCGGCGAGAGGTGGACGAAGACCAGGCGGCGCCGCTTGGCCGGCGTCAGCACGTTGATCTCGCTCGTGACGAAGGCCGCGCCCTGCTCTACGGGGTCGAACTCGGTTTCGAGAATCACCACGTCCATCTGTTCCTCGCGCATCCGCTCAATGGCCTGCGACGTGTCCTCCGCGATGTAAACCTGATAGTCCGCGTCAACCATCGCGCGCCCTATTGCCTCGCGGCGCGTCGGCGTGACGCAAACGAGCGCGCGCCGCCGTTCCCACCTCAAGCGCGACGCACTCGGCGTCTTCGCCGCGGGAGCAGCAGCCCCGCCCTGCTGCAACAATTGCGCGAGCAGGCCGACCAGGTCGTTCGCCGCGAGCTGTCCCTCATTGCCGTAACCCTGAACGTCGTTCGCCCCGGCCGGCTTTTCGGGCATGAAGGCGGGTGCCGCCGCCTGCGGCTTGTAGCGGCGATTCTCCAGCGCGGGCGTCTCGCCGAGCGAGAGCGCGCTCGGCTCGGTCGGCACAGTGGGCGGCTGCGCCTGAATGATGTTCTGGCACTTCGGGCAGCGCACGGTGAAGGCCCGTGTCGGAATCTTCGTGTCGTCCAGTTGCAGGCGCGTCGTGCAGTTTGAGCAGACAACTATCATGGTTTTTCGTGTTGCTTCGGAAAGTTGGTTGAGATGCCGTCCCGTTCGTGTTCAGATTTTGGCGCTTTAATCCATCATGCTGAGCATGGAGCCGTGGTCCTTGAAGGAGCCGACCGGGACTTTATTGGTCTCGTCGCGAATGTAGTCCTCCGACGAAGAGAGCCCTTTGAGCGTCAGCAGCAAGTTGTTCTGGTTGGTGGCGAAGGCCAGGCCGTCTTCCAGCGTCACGACGTTGCGCTGGATCATGTCCTTGATGACGCTGTCGAAGTCCTGCATCCCATCCAGCTTCCCGTCGCGCATGGCGTCCAGGAGCGACTTGCCCTCGCTCTCGCCCTTCTCTATGTACTCACGCGTGCGCGGGCTCGACCTCAGAATCTCGACGGCCGCGACGCGGCCCCGCCCGTCGGCGCGCGGGATGAGACGCTGCGAGACGATGTAGCGGAAGGTTTGTGCCAGCCGCGTGCGAATCACCTTCTCCTCGTTCTTCGGGTAGAGGCCGATGATGCGGTCAATTGATTTCGACGCGTCAATCGTGTGGAGCGTGGAGAGCACGAGGTGTCCCGTCTCGGCGGCTTCGAGCGCAATCTCGGTGGTCTCGAAGTCGCGCATCTCGCCGATGAGAATCACCTTCGGGGCCTGGCGCAAGGTGGCGCGCAGGGCCGAGGGAAAGTCTTTCGTGTCGGAGCCGACCTCGCGCTGGTTGATGGTGGAGTTCTTGTGCATGTGCAGGAACTCTATCGGGTCTTCGATGGTGACGACGTGGTAGTGCTTCGTCTCGTTGATAATGTCTATGATGGCGGCGAGCGTGGAGCTTTTACCGGAGCCGGTCGGGCCTGTCAAAAGGACTATGCCGTTGCGCAGCTCCGCCACCTCCGCGAGCTGCGGCGGCAGCCCCAGGGTCTTGAGGTTGGGGATGTCCGTCGGGATGACGCGCATGACGATGGAGTAGGAGCCGCGCTGCTGAAAGATGTTGACGCGGAAGCGCACGCGCGAGGGCAGGCTGTAGCTCAGGTCGGCCGTACCCGTGTGGGCCAATCTCTCGGCCGCCTCGGGGTTGCCCTGCATCAAGGTCATCGCGATGATCTCGGTCTGATACGGCATCAGCTTTTGCAGGCCGAGCGGCTGGACGGGCGTCAGCTTGCCGTTGATCTCGACCTGCGGGGGCTGGCCGACGCTGAAGTTCAGGTCGCTGATCTTGTCGGAGACGAGCAGCATGCGCTCGATGATGGGCGGCAGGTCAAAGAAGCTCATTGATTGATGGGCACTCCGCTAGAATTTGAAACGACCGGGAAAGGGTCTGTGGGCAAGTGAACTGTCTTTAGGAAGAGTATGGAGGCGGCAACTCTAACGGGCCGCTCCGACGACCCGACGATTGTCGCGTAAAACGATGACAAAACGCAAGCAAAAAGTGTTGGCCTCAGCGTTTTACGGGCGAATTTTAAGGTTCTGGTTAAAGGCCGGCTAAGATTTGGCGCGTGCGGCCCTCGATTTCCTGTGGGCCTCGGTCGAGGAGGAGGCTGATGACGGCGACAGAATCGGCCCCGGCGCGGAGGACTTCCCGCGCGTTTTCCGGGCGAATGCCGCCGATGGCGACGAGCGGGATTTGGCCCACAATCCGGCGGACGCGGCGCAAGCCTTCGAGGCCGACCACTGGGTCCGGGTTCTCTTTTGACGAAGTCTGGAAGATGGGTCCGATGGCTAGATAATCAACGGGCAGCTCGATAGCTTCCCTCGCCTGCTCTTCGTTGTGCGTCGAAAAGCCTATGACTGCGCACTCGCCCAAAGTGGCGCGCGCCGCCGCAGGCGGCAGGTCGTCCTGGCCCAGATGAACGCCGTCCGCCGCGAGCGCGTGCGCGATGTCGGCGCGGTCGTTGATGATGAGCCGCACGCCCAACTCGCGCGCGACACGCAAAGCCTCTTCAGCTTCCCTGTAGAACTCGCGCGGCGAGAGATGCTTCTCGCGCAACTGCACGAGCGTCGCACCGCCCGCGCCCAAGCGCCTGACCTGCTCGGCGTGCGAGAGGCCGGAGAGCCGCGCGTCCGTAATCGGATAAATTTTCGGCAGGTGGATTCGCAAGTTGAGTTGAACTGTTTTTTCTAGCGCGTCTGGCCGCTCATCGTTTGTGTTTGTGCGGAGCGCGCGGCTTCTTCTTCGGGGGTCGGCTCTCTTTCGCCGAGGACGACGCGGACCTGGTGTGTCTTGCCGTCGTCGGCGAGCGCGATCTCAAGCGTCGTTTGCTGCACGTCGTCGAGCCAGACTTCGGCGACGCCGCGGCTGACGCCGAAGGGGTTCTCGACTTTAATCACGTAGCGCGTCGAGCCATGCCGGTAGTTGATTTCGTACCCGCGCCAGCTTCGCGGGATACAAGGCTCGACGCGGAGTCGGTCTGCGCGCAGCTCGAAGCCGAGGATTGATTCCAGGCCCGCGCGGTACATCCAGCTCGAAGAGCCCGTGTACCACGTCCACCCGCCGCGCCCCGTGTGCGGCCAGACGGCGTACACGTCGCCCGCCGCGACGTAAGGCTCCGTCTTGTACTTGTGAAGCCCCGCGCGCGTCGAGGCGTGGCTGATAGGATTCAAGAGCGTGAAGAGTTCGCCGGCGCGGTCGCCGTCGCCGAGCTTGGCGTAGGCGATCAAAGTCCAGAGAGCGGCGTGCGTGTACTGGCCGCCGTTCTCGCGCACGCCCGGCACGTAGCCTTTAATATATCCGGGGTCGAGCGCGCTCTTATCAAACGGCGGCGTAAACAGTATAACCAGCCCGTCGCCGCGCCGGATCAAATACTCTTCGACGGCAGACATGGCGCGGTGCGCGCGCACGGGGTCGGCCGCGCCCGAGATGACGCCCCACGATTGCCCTATGGAATCAATCCGGCACTCTTCGTTCTGGGCGGAACCCAAAGGCGTGCCGTCGTCGAAGTAGGCGCGGCGATACCAGTCGCCGTCCCAGCCCGCGTCTTCGAGCGCCTTCTTCAACTTCAACATGTGCTCGCGATAGGCGGCGGCGCGCTTTGTCTCCTGACGCTCTTCGCAGAACGGCGCGAACCCATTCAGCGTCGTGTGCAGGAACCAGCCGACCCAGACGCTCTCGCCTTTGCCCAGGTGGCCCACGCGGTTCATCCCGTCGTTCCAATCGCCCGAACCCATCAGCGGCAAGCCGTGCTCGCCCGTCTTCAGACTCCTGTCGAGCGCTCGCGCGCAGTGCTCGTAAACGCTCGCCTGCTCGGCCGAGACGGTGGGCTGCGTGTAAGACTCGCTCTCTTCGGGGCCGAGTTGCGGGCCTTCAATAAATGGCACAACTTCGTCCAGCACCGAGCGGTCGCCCGTCACCTCTATGTAGAAGTTCGTGACGAAGGGGAGCCACAGCAAATCGTCGGAGAAGCGCGTGCGCACACCGCGGCCCGTGGGCGGGTGCCACCAGTGCTGAACGTCGCCCTCCTTGAACTGGCGCGAGGCCGCGCGCACGATCTGCTCGCGCGCGATTAACGGCTTCGAATAGACGAGCGCCATCACGTCCTGCAACTGGTCGCGGAAGCCGTAAGCGCCGCCCGACTGATAGAAGGCCGAGCGCGACCAGACGCGGCAGGCCAGGGTTTGATAAAGCAGCCAGCGATTAAGGAGCGTGTCCATCGCCACGTCAGGCGTGCGGACCTCGACCGTGCCGAGCAGGTCGTCCCAGTGAGAGACGACTTGCTCGAACTCCTGGTTGACCTGAGAGATTTTTCTGAAGCGCACCGAGAGGGCGCTCGCCTCTTCTGCGCTCTCGGCCTCTCCCGCCAGGATGACAACCTGACGCGATTCGCCGGGGGCGAGTTCCACGACGCACTGAAGCGCGGCGCAAGGGTCCAGGCCCGCGCCCGTGCGCCCCGAAAGATTCACACGCCTGAGCGCCGCCGGGTCGTCCAGAGAGCCGTTGCGCCCTATGAACTCCTTGCGGTCGCACGTCACGGTGCGCTCCTGCCCGGCCAATTCAAAGAAGGCCACGCGGTGCGCGAACTCGTTGTTGTAGGGGTTGCGCGCCGTAACGGGGCCGTCGCGCTCGTCCGCCTCAGTGATGATGAAGGGCGCGGACACACTTCGCTGCACGCCGAGCACAAGCTCGTGGTAGCTCGTCACGGAGAGTCGTCGCTTGCGCTCCGTCTGGTTGCGCAGGCGCAGGACGGAAATCTTGACGGGCGCGTCCAGTGGCACAAATTGCAAAAGCTCCTGCGCAACGCCGTGGCTCGTGCGCTCGAAGACCGTGTAGCCCTGGCCGTGGCGTACGACGTACGGCCCCGTCTCGCGCGCGGGCAGAGGCGTCGGCGTCCAGACTGTGCCAGTTTCTTCGTCGCGCAGGTAGACTATTTCGCCCGGCGGGTCCGAGACCGCGTCGTTCGACCACGGCGTCAAACGGTTCTCGCGGCTGTTGGCCGCCCAGGTGAACCCTGAGCCCGTCTCCGTCACCTGAAAGCCGAAGTCCTGCCCGTTCGAGACGACGTTGAGCCACGGCGCGGGCGTCCACTGCCCTTCGCCGAGGACGATGACGTACTCGCGCCCTTCAGGGCTGAAGCCGCCGAGGCCGTTGAAGAATGAGAGGTCCGGGCTCTCGATGGTCGGCTCCGGGTAAGTGCGCGAGGGGCGGCGCGGGACGAAGGGCGAAGGCAGCTCGTTTTCGATGGGGCGGCGCACGAGTTGTTCGTCGAGCGAGCCGCGGTCGGTGACGATGACGACGCGCGCGACCGAATGGAGCAGAATGCGGTCGGCCTCGGGCATGATGTCCGTGCGGCGCACGAAGACGCCGCCGGGCTTGTCCAGGAGCGCGTGCGAGCCGCTCTTGCGAATCAGCGACTGAATCTCCTCCTGAAGCTCCTGCACGTAGCTCAAGGGCTTGTCGTTCAAAATCACTAAATCGAAGATCAGGCCCTTCATGCGCAGATACTCGTGCGCCCTGAGCATCTGGCGCACCATGTCCAACTCTTCCGATTGCCCGATGCGGACTAACACGATGGGCAAGTCGCCGCTGATGCCGTAGGGCCAGAGGCTGGACTGCGCGCGCGTGTTGAGCGAAAGCACGTGCGCGCTCGGCCTCAAGGAAGGGTCGGAGTAAAGGATGCGCCCCGCCAGGCGCTGGAAGAGGTGCGCCTCCTCCGGGTCCATGTTGAGGTGCAGCATCTCGACTTTGGACTTCGTCCAGGCGAGTCGCGACTCGCGCTCGAACGTGGAGGTGTCGTGATACTTGTCCGCCAGTTGCAGCGCCTCCTCGCGCGAGCGCGCGACCATCGTGGCGAAAGAGACGCGCGCCGTCTCGCCCGGCTTCAAACGCACGCGCTGGCGCAGGCAGAAGACAGGGTCGAGCACCGTGCCCGTCGTGTTCGAGAGCGGGCGGTCCTCCATCACTGCGACCGGCGCACGCGTCGAGTGGCCGCGCCCGAGGAAGCGAGCGCGGTCGGTCTCGTACTGGACCGGGCCGACCGCCTCGCCTTCAGTGACGACCGTGTGCACGCCCCAGACCACCTCGTCCTTTTCGGAGCGCGGGCGACGGCGCGCAATCAGCGCGTTCTCCGCCTGGATGAATTCCGTTTCGACGAAGAGGTTGCTGAAGGCGGGGTGCGCCGCGTCGGCCGCGAATGGTGCGAGCACGACCTCCATGTAGCTCGTCAGTTCTATCTCGCGCGTGCGCGACGACTCGTTCTTGATGTTGACGCGGCGCACCTCGGCGTCGTCTTCCGGCGAGACGATGATCTCCGTGTGCGTCAGCACACCGGCGTCGAGCCGCCAGAATTCCGCCTTGTCCTCGGAGAAGCTGACTTCGTAGGAGGAGGCCGTGCGCCCCGTCGGCTGAAAGCCCGCAGACCAGACCGCGCCGGTGCGCACGTCGCGCAGGTAGCAGAAGGAGCCCCAGTTGTCGCGCGTCACGTCCTCGCGCCAGCGCGTGACCGAGAGCGGCCCGCAGACTGAATAGCCCGCGCCCGCAGTCGTGACCATCACCGAGTAAGTCCCGTTCGAGAGCAGTTGGACGCGGGGCGTCGGCAGGTCGGCCGTGTCGAAGCGGCGCGCAACGGGCGGAAGCGCGCCGCGCACCACGCGGCTCGTCAACACTTCTTCAGCGCGCGGCCGCGTCACCGGCACATTGACCGGGATACGCTCCTGCAAGAGCAACTCTGTCGCCTGCACGAGCGGGTCGGCGTGGAAACGCTCCTGCATCACGCGTCCGTTGAGCACGTTGTCAATCGAGACGAAGGTCATCCCCTGATGGTGCGCCATGAAGGAGTGGATGACGACGCGCTTCTGGCCCTGCGGCACGCGCTCCGGCGTGTAATCAATCGCCTCGTAATAGCCGTAGCGCCCGAGCGCGCCCTCGCGCGCCAGCCGGTCCAGATTCTCCTTCGCGGCCACTGGGTCAATCATCCCCGCGAGCATCGTCGAGTAGGGCGAGATGACGAGGTCTTGACTCAAGCCGCGTTTTAATCCTAAGCCGGGGACGCCGAAAGGCCCGTACTGGTAGTTCATGTGCAGGTCGCGCCCGTTGTACGCGGACTCGGAGATGCCCCACGCCACGCCTCGCTCGTAGCCGTACTCTATCTGGCGCGCGACCGCCGCGCGGTAAGTCTCGCCGAGCAGAGTCTCCGGGTAATCGCGCATCACGAGGAGCGGCATCAGGTACTCGAACATCGTCGCCGTCCAGGAGACGAGCGCGCGGCGGCCGTCCACCGGAGTCAACTGGCGGCCGAGGCGGAACCAGTGCTCCTGCGGGACTTCACCTTTGGCGATACTGACGAAGCTCGTCAGCCTGGACTCGGAGGCCAAGAGGTCGTAAAGCGAGTCGTCGGCACGCCCGTCCGTGACGTTGTAGCCGATGCGGAAGACTTTGCGCTCCTCATCGAAAAGGAAACGGAAGTCCATCTCAGCCATTATCTGGTCGCACTGGCTGACGAGCGCGCTCATGCGGGCGAGCGCACTCCTGGCCGAGGACGCGGCCTCTTCGGCCGTGACCGTCAGCAGGGCCAGCCCGTTGAGCGCGGCTTCGCGCTCGGGCATCTCGCCCAACTCGCAGGCTTCGACCTTCGCCTTGAGGGCGTCAATTCGATTGACAGCCCGCTCGCACTCTTCAGGGATGCCGGCCAGCGCGGGCACGCGGTCGAGCGCCTCGGCCAACTCCTGCCACTCGGCGGCGACCTCCGGCGAACACTTATCGACCAGGGGCGCGAAGTGCTCCAGGATTTTGCCCGCCCACGGCGTGAGCGTGTTGAAGTCGCGGCGCACGGCGCGCGTCTGGTGAAGGAGCGCGCGGACCCAGTAGTTCAATTCCTCAAAGCCGACTGCTCCGTGCTCCTGCGAGAGCGCGCCGACGATGTCCTCTATGACGGCGGCGCGCTGCGCCAGAGCGTCGAACAATTTGGCCCACGCGCCGAGGAGTTGCGGCATCTCGGCTTCGACCAGGGCGGCGCAAGCCTCTATCTCCTTGCGCAACTCCTTCAAGGTGACGACCTGCGTGCGCTGCTGGACGGGGTCGAGGCGATTGGCCTCGTGGCGCAGGAGGTCAATCGTGTCCGTCAGCCCCTTGACCACGCGCGCGTCGAAGAGCGGGCGGTCGCCTATGTCCAGGCAACCCTGCTTGACGCAGATGAGATGGCCCGCGAGGTTGCCGCTATCCACGGTCGAGACGTACTGCGGGTGAAGCGGCTCAAGCGTGCGCGTGTCGTACCAGTTGAAGAAGTGGCCGCGGAACTTCTGTAGCTTGCCCATCGTCGTCAGCGTGAGATTCAGGCGCTCGCCGACTTCGAGTGTGCCACTGTAGCCGAAGTCGTGCGCGGCGACCGTTGAGAGCAAGAGCAGTGCGACGTTGGTCGGCGAAGTGCGATGCGCGATGACCGGCTGCGGGTCCTCCTGAAAATTATCCGGCGGCAGCCAGTTATCTTCCTCGCCCGCGAAGGTCTCGAAGTAGCGCCAGGTGCGCCGCGCCACGAGCCGCGCGTCGCGCGCGTCCTTCGCGGAGAGCGTTTGCACGACGGGCGGCGTGCGGCGGCTGATCCAATGGGCGATAATCGGCGACAAGGCCCACGCGCCGAGGAAGGGCAAAGCCGTGGGTAAAGCCGTGGGGTTGCGCCAGAGGATGAGCGCGAGCAGAACACCCGCGAGCAGTTCGGCGGGCCACATCAGGCGTAGGTAAGCCTTGCGGTCGTGGCGGCTCGCGCTCTCGGCCTGCGCCGCCGTCACCCATTCGAGCAGATAACGACGCGAGACGAGCTTGCGATAAGCGGTGCGAAGGATGGCGTCCACCATCAGGTAAGACTGATGGGCCAGAAAGGTGAGCGTCAGCGCGACCTGTGCAGTGTTGGTGCGTACGTCGCCCCAGACACTCCAGAAGTGGCTCGTCCAGGGGATGCCGCGCGGGTGAATCAAGAGGCTCGTCGTGACGTGCGCGTAGACTGGGAACGCGAGCACGAGCAAGGCGAGGAGCGTCCAGACTAAGGCGGAACCGGGCAGCACGGTCCAGGCCGCCGCGAGCCACAGCAGGATGGTCGGGGCGACGAGGCTGCGCCGCAGGTTGTCGAAAATCTTCCAGCGCGCAATGGCCGGGAGAGGATTGCGCACGGGGCGGCCCTGCTCGTCAGGGACGCTTCTAAAAAGCCAGCGCGCGATCTGCCAGTCGCCGCGCGTCCAGCGGTGCTGGCGCTTGGCGTAGGTGTCGTAGTAAGCGGGATAGTCGTCCAGTAACTCTATGTCGGTGACGAGCGCGGCGCGTGCGTAAAGACTCTCGAAAAGGTCGTGACTGAGGAGAGCGTTTTCCGGCACACGGCCTTTGAGCGCCGCCTCGAACGCGTCCACGTCGTAAAGACCTTTTCCCGTGTAGCTGCCCTCGCCGAAGAGGTCTTGATAAACGTCGGAGACGGCGGTCGTGTAAGGGTCAATCCCCGTGTTGCCGGAGAAGACGCGCGCGAAGCGCGAGCGCGAAGCAGAGGGCAGAGAGATGCTGACGCGCGGTTGCAGGATGGCATAGCCTTTGACGACGCGGCCCGTCGTTTGGTCAAACTGCGGGCGGTTCAGGGGGTGCGCGATGGTGCCGACCAGACGGCGCGCGGCGTCGCGGGGAAGCTG
>DATFCB010000763.1:0-6538 GCA_035253525.1 Pyrinomonadaceae bacterium
GGTCTGTGGGAATCATTTCGAGGGGGACGCGGGCGCGCACGGCTGCGTCCGACGAGGCGGTGCTGGCGCGGCTGCGCGAGATCGTCGGGGCGGAGCACGTCGTCGCGGACCCGGACAAGGTGGAGCCTTACGCGCAGGACGCGGTCAAGGAAAAATTCCCGCCCGAGGCCGTCCTCTTTCCGCAGACGGCCGAAGAAATCGCGGCCATCCTGAAACTCGCCAACGAAGCGCGCTTTCCCGTCACGGCGCGCGGCGGCGGCGTGGGCTACACGGGCGGCGCTGTGCCAATCGAGGGCGGCGTCGTGATTGGCACAGACCGCATGAATCGCATCAGGGAGATTAACGCCGACGACCTCTACGCCGTCACGGAGCCGGGCGTGACGACTTACGCTTTGCAGCAGGCCGTCGAAGCCGAAGGGCTGTTCTACCCGCCCGACCCTGCCTCTTACAAAGACTCTTTCATCGGCGGCAACATCGCGGAGAACGCGGGCGGCATACGCTCCGCGAAGTACGGCGTGACGAAGCATTACGTTCTGGGCCTGGAAGTCGTCACGCCGACCGGCGAGGTCATCCGCGCGGGCGGGCGCACGAGCAAGAACGTCGTCGGCTTCGACCTGACGGGCCTGATGTGCGGCTCGGAAGGCATGCTCGGCATCATCACGGAGGCGACGCTCAAATTGCTTCCGCTGCCGGAGGCGACGCGCACCGTGCGCGCCACGTTCAAGACGATGCGCGAGGCTTGCGCCTCAGTCGCGCGCTTCTCGCGCGCACGCGTCACGCCCGTGGCAATCGAGGTCCTGGACAGAAACTCAATCGCGTGCGTCGAGTCACAGTACGCCTTCGGACTGGACGAGGGCGCAGGCGCGCTCCTGCTCGTCTCGGTTGACGGCCCGGCGAGCGAAGTCGAGCGGGCCTCTCGACTCGTCGAAGAGATTTTGAGTGCGGGCGGAGGTTATCAATTGATACGCGCGGAGAGCCGCGAGGAGGAGGACCGTTTGTGGGACGTGCGGCGCGCGATTTCGCCCGCGCTCAAAAAATTCGGGACGCTCAAGTTCAATGAGGACGTGGTCGTCCCGCGCTCGCGCGTGCCCGAATTGGTCGAGCGCGTCGAAGAGATAGGCCGCCGACACGAGACTTTCGTCGTCAACTTCGGCCACGCGGGCGACGGCAACATTCACGTCAACTTCATGTGCGACCGCGAGGACGCCGCCGCCGTCAGCCGCGCGCGCGCCGCCGTGCGAGACACGTTCGTCGCGGCGGTCGAACTCGGCGGCACGATCAGCGGCGAGCACGGCATAGGCTACGTCAAAGCGCCCTACCTGGGCATGGCGATTGACGCCCCGACCGTCGAGACCATGCGCCGCATCAAGCAGGCGCTCGACCCGCTCGGCATTCTCAACCCTGGGAAGATGTTTGTTTGAGTAATCAGTTATCAGCTTTAAAGCCTTTGACTGATTACTGACTACTGATTACCGATTACCCAGAAATGATTTCCACACTGATTGAGCTGCAACGGCTGAAGGGCCTGGAGCGCACGGGCTGGATGTTGCGCGGGATCGCGCAGGGTGCGGAGTCTGTCGCGGACCATTCTTACGGAGTCGTCGTGGCGGCGATGCTGCTGGCGGATGAGGTCGCGGCGCGCGGCGTGGACGTGGACGTGGAGCGCGTCTTGAGGATGGCGGTGGTGCACGACTGGGCTGAGGCGCGCGTCGGCGACATGCCGCGCACGGCGACGGAGTATTTTGGGAGTGAAGCCAGAAAGCGTGCGGAGGGCGCGGCCTTCAAAGACATCGTCGCCCCGCTCACGGCCGTGGGACTTCTTGAAAAGTATGTCGCGCTGCACGACGATTACGAAGAGCGCGAGAGCCTTGAGGCGCGGCTGGTCAAGGCCGCGGACGTGATTGACCTGCTGGTGCAGACGCTCTCGTTCGAGCGCGCGGGCGTGCGCGGGCTTGACGAGTTCTGGGACGGAATCGCCGGGCGCGGCCTCGGCATTGACGGCGTCGCCGGCGAGGTCGTCAGCGAGGCTCTGCGGCAACTCGTGGAGGAGCGCCGCCGCGTTATAGCTTGAGCCAATTTTGGGGAGCGATTGTGTGAAAGTTTATTTACTCAGTTTGGACGGCGGGCGGTGCGTGTTCTATTCGGAGGGGCCGGAGCAGGTTGCTGAGTCGGAATTGGCCTCCGCGGTGCCGCGACGGGGCTTGCGCGGCTGGGTCGAGCGGAAATTTAAGAGTTTGCAAATTCTCCTGACAGAGTCGGAGCAGGGCGTGGGGCTGCGCGTGCGGCGCATCTGGGAGTGGTTGCAGAAGCGGACCGCGCCGGACGAGCCGCTGCTGCGCTCGCTGCGCGGGACGAGCGCGGTCGCGCTTCATCACCCCCCGACATACACGGAGGAGGAGGCGCACAATCTCTGGCGCGAGTACCTCAAGGCCCGCCAGGGGCGTCACGCTTTCTGGGCCATAATCAACGCGGGCACTTCGCCCTTGACGCTCGTCTTCGCGCCGCTGCCGGGGCCGAACGTCATAGGCTACTGGCTCGTCTACCGCTCCGTGTGCCACTGGCTCGCGCGTTTGGGAGCGCGCAACGCCAGGCGCGGCGCGGTCACAATCGAGTTTCATTCGACCGGCGCGCTCGACGGTGCGTTCGGCGAAAACGACCACGAACGCATCGCGAGTCTCACCAACAGCTTCGGCCTGCATGGCCTGGAAGCCTTCGTCAAGCGCGTCGCCGCCGAGAGAGCGCGCGCGCGCCGGAAAACACCGCTCGCCGTGTCATAATATTCAATCGCGGTCGCTTGAGAGGGCGTGTCTCCGGGTTCGTTGACAACGCAGAACCTGTTTGTTAGCTTGCTTGGTTTAATTCTGAGCTTCGAGTCGTTATACTTTTGTTGATGCTTAGTTTAGCTTCTCTGCGAAAAAGGCTGCGGGCGCGGCGGGCGTGCTTGCTCCTCCTGCTCTCGCTCGTCCTCGCGGCGACGAGCGGCTGCTCCAGCCTGTTCGGCGTCAAGCGGACGGTGACGACCAAGCGGCTGCTCGGGCCGCTGAAAGACGCGACGGCGGCCGAGTTAATCGCCGAGGTCAACCGCCACGCCTCCGTCCGCTCGATTCGCGGCAAGATCGACATCCAGATCGAAGACACTTCGTTCGCCGAGAGCGGCGTCGCCGAGAAATACCGGACGGCGGATGGGACCGTCTACTTGCAGCGGCCGGGCCAGATTTATCTCAAGATTCAAGCGCCGTTCGTCGGCACGAACATCGCCGAGATGACTTCCGACGGCGAGCGCTTCCGCGTCGCGGTCCTACAGGGCGACGAGAAATACAAGCGCTTCGTCAGGGGCACGAACAACGCCAGCTACCCTAAGCTTGAGATGGACACCGCGACCACGGGCGCGAAGCGCGGCAAGGGGAAGAACGGCGAGCGCACGGTCAGCACGCTCTCGAACCTGCGCCCTCAGCATTTCACGGACGCGCTCCTGATTAGCCCTATCAAGCCGCGCACGGACTCGGGGCTGGTCTACGCGCGCAGCGAGTTTTACCAGGAGGAGGACGACACGGGCGAGCGCGCTAAAAAAGGCGAGCGCGTCGTGCGCGGCTATTTCCTGCTGGACGAATTAGCGCCGGGCGGCGAGACAGGCGTGCGCCTCGTGCGCCGCTTCTGGTTCGACCGCGTCGGCGGAATACGGCTCGCGCGTATGCAGACCTTCGACACGGCCGGGCTGCTCGACTCCGATGTCTCTTACAAGGAGCCGAAGAACTTCGGCGAGGATGGCCGCCTGGTGATGCCTTCGCGCGTCGAGCTGACGCGCCCGCACGACCGCTACAAGCTGAGCGTCATCTACCAGTCGCCCGAAGCCGTAGTCTTCGACCGCGAATACGAGCCACAGGTTTTCGTCCTCGAAAACAAATGGCAACTGCCCGAACTCGACCTCGACGCGCGCGAACAACAGCGAGCAAACAATGGGAGTGATAAGTAATAAGTGATAAGTTAAAACCTTCTTTCTTTTACTTATCACTCATCACTTATCACTGATTGTTTACTTATCACTGATTGTCAATGGATAATCTCATCGCAGCCAACATCCGCCAGCGCCCCATACGCTCGCTCGTGAGCGTGGTCGGGGTCGCGTTGGGCGTCGCCCTCGTCATGCTGTTCACGGGGCTGGCGCGCGGGATGTCCAACGACTTGCAGCGCCGCTCGCAGAATCTGAAGGCCGAGATCATCTTCACCAGGCCGGGCACGATGGATAACCTGACGAGTTCGCCGGCCAACTTGAGCACGAAGTACGTCGAGAATTTGCTCGCCGTGGATGGCGTCGAGTCGGCCGTGCCCGTGATTCGCTATGTCTTCCAGGGCGGAGCGGGCTTCGGCTTCGAGCAGGTCGAGGGCGTTGACTGGGAGCCTTTCGCACGGATGAACAACCTCGGCATCACGGAAGGCCGCGCCCCCGTCGCGCGCAGCCCAGAGGCGCAAGCGCGCGACGAGATGGTTGAGGTCATCATTGACGAGACGAAGGCGCGCAACAGCAAGGTCGGCGTCGGCGGCATCCTGAAACTCTTCGGCGACATTCCGCACAAGGTCGTGGGCATCTACGCGCCCGAGTCCGGCGCGCGCGTCAAGATGGCGCTCGCCGACATGCAGTACAGGGTCGAAGCCGACGAGAAGGCCACTTACATTCTCGTCAAGGCCAAACCGGGCGTGGACGAGAAGACACTCGCCGAGCGCATCAGCGCCGACCCCGCCACGAAGGGCAACAAGATTCAGTTCACGCGCGACGTGTTTACCAGCATAGAGAAGAGCATCCCCTACCTTGGACTTTTCCTGAAGGTGCTGGTGGGGCTGGCGGCCGTCGTGAGCGCGCTCGTCGTCATGCTGGCGATGTACACGACGATCACGGAGCGGACGCGCGAGATAGGAATTTTGAAAGCGATGGGCGCGTCGCGCGGCTTCATTATTGGCACAATAGAGAAGGAGGCCATCCTGATCAGCGTGCTCGGCCTCGTCGTCGGCTTTACGGTCGCGCTGCTCGCGGGCGCGCTGATTAGCCGCGCCTACGGGCTGGTCTTCGAGTACGGCTGGGGCTGGGCCGTGGCCTCCGCCCTGATAGGACTCCTCGGCGGCGCAATCGGCGCGCTCTACCCCGCCGTCCGCGCCGCGAACCTGGACGCCGTGAGCGCATTATCATACGAGTGATAAGTGATAAGTGATGAGTGATAAGACAAAACTCTTAACTCATCACTTATCACTTATCACTTATCACTTGAAATGAGAACAATCTTACAGGCAGAGAATCTGGAAAAAGTTTACCGCGTGGGGCGGGTTGACGTGCCCGCTTTGCGCGGCGTGTCGCTTGATGTGCAGGAGGGCGAGTTCCTCGCCATCATGGGGCCGTCGGGTTGCGGCAAGTCAACGATGCTGCACCTGCTCGGCGGGCTCCTGACGCCGACGAGCGGGCGCATCATCATTGACGACGAAGATTTGACGGCCGCCTCGGACGCCAAGCGCACAGATATTCGCCGCCGCAAAATAGGCTTCGTCTTCCAGCGCTTCAATCTTTTTCCGACCCTGACGGCTGAAGGTAACCTGCGCCTCGCCGAGGGCATACAAACCAACGGGAAGGACGACCCAGAGCGGCGGCGCGAAGTCTTGCGCCTGCTCCGCCTCGAAGACAAGATGCACCACAAGCCGCTTGAGCTTTCGGGCGGCGAGCAGCAGCGCGTGGCCCTGGCGCGCGCCGTCGTCACGCGCCCCGCCATCATCCTCGCCGACGAGCCAACGGGGAACCTCGACACGGAGAACTCCGCCATCGTGCTCAACATGTTTCAGGAATTGAATTATCGCTTCAACCAGACTATCGTCATGATTACGCACAACCCGGAGGCGGCCGCCATGTGCCGCCGCATCGTGCAGATGCGCGACGGGCAGATCGTCGAGCCGGCACAGAACGTGCAAATGTAATTGACGGGCAATTGAAAAAGCCGGATTTTAGCCGCCCGTATGGGATGACGAACTATTGCAGGCGTCGGCTAAATCCGACAGGTGGACGATAAAGTGTAGGGGCAGGGCTTGTCCCTCCGAATCAATCTAAATGGGCTACATTTTTCGTACAATCAAGAAGCTCTTCTTCTGGGGCTACGCTCGAAACACCTGGCAGTATGACGTGCTGTGCGTTCTTATCCTCGCTTTTATCTTTCTGACCCCGCAGGGCTGGTTTGACGTGGGTTCGTCCCTGAAAAGCAACATGTTTCGCGGCGAACCGGCCGGTACAACCGGGCATCAAAGCCCGTTCGCCACGAAGGTCATTTTGACAATCGCGGACAATTCCCAGGCTCAAATGGGCCGAGACGCGCTCGAAAATCATTTGCGCACTATAACGGGTCGCTCCGATTTGGAGGTCCTGAACGTCGAGCCGAAGCGGGATTCGGGCGGTAAAATCGTCGCTTTAGAGGTTGACATACGGTAATCATCCACGGATAATCGGCGGGATTTGCAGTCTTCGCCCCGAGAGACTGCCATTTTATAAAGGAGTTTGTATGAAGAA
>DATFCB010000764.1:0-2762 GCA_035253525.1 Pyrinomonadaceae bacterium
GGCATCGGGCGCGCTCTCTCCGTGGAGCTGGGGCGCAGGGGCGCTGGCGTGGGCCTGCTCGCTCGCCGTGCGGAGACTTTGCGTGAGATCGCGGACGAAGTCGAAAAGGCCGGCGGCCGCGCCCTCGCGCTCCCGGCCGACGTGAGGGACGCTGAGGCCGTACGCCGCGCGGCCGACGAATTGCGCGCTCGCTTCAATCGCGTTGACGTGATGGTTGCCAACGCGGGCATTGTGCCGACGACGCACGTGCTCGATTTGCGCCCCGACGAGTTGGCCGACGTGATGAGCGTCAACGTCGTCGGCGCGGTCAACAGTGTGACGGCCGTGCTGCCCGAGATGGTCAAACAGGGGAGCGGCCAACTCGTCGCCATCTCAAGCCTCGCGGCCTATCGCGGCCTGCCCAAGTCCGGCGCTTACTGCGCGAGCAAGGCCGCCCTCTCAGCCTTCTTCGAGAGCTTGCGCATTGACCTGCGCGGGACGGGCGTGGACGTGACGATCATTCATCCGGGCTTCATCAAAACGCCTGTCACCGAAGGCCGCGCCGCCAGGATGCCTTACCTGATGGAGCTTGACGACGCCGTCAAAAAAATCATCCGCGCCATCGAGTCGCGCAAGAAGTCCTACGCCTTCCCCTGGCAACTGGCCTCCATCGTCCGCGCCGCCATGCTCTTTCCCATCCCGCTCTACGACCGCATCGTCTCCAAGCGCTCTTACCGCGAATAGCTTGGGGAAGCGTCGTGTCTTGAGTACAGCCGAGCAGTCTCAAATTTGAAATCTCAAATCTGAAAATCCATCATGTCAATTTTCCAGGCCGTTATCCTCGGCATCGTTCAAGGTCTCACGGAGTTCATCCCCATCAGCTCGACGGCGCACCTGATTTTCGCGAGCCGCGCCCTGGAGCTTTACGGCAGTCAGGCGGACGCCGTGTTGCGCGCGCAGCAGACGACCGCGACGATTGCCGTCATACAGTTGGGGACGCTGCTCGCCGTGCTCATCTATTTTGCGGGCGACATCTGGAACATCTCGCGCGCCTTCGTCCTGGATCACCTGGCGCTCTTGAGGGGCAAACGGAGCGCGGCGGCAATCGAGACGGCGCGCGCCACTGGGCGTCCCGCGCGTTTGTCGAAGGACGCGTGGCTCGGTTGGCTGGTGATTATCGGGTCGCTCCCGATAGGCGTCGTCGGCCTCGTCTTCAAAAAGCAGATCGAAGGGACGTTCACGAAAAATCTGTGGGTGATCGCGACGATGATGATTGTGGTCGCGGTCTTCCTCATCATCGCCGAGGCCGTGGGCCGGCGCGAGCGGACGATTGCTGATCTGGGCGTGCGTGACGCGTTGGCGGTTGGCGGCGCGCAGGTGCTCTCCTTGATTCCGGGCGCGAGCCGTTCGGGCTCGACCATCATGGGCGGGCTTTTCGCGGGCGAGACGCGCGAGACGGCCGCGCGCTTCTCCTTCCTGCTCTCCATCCCGGCAATCGCCGCCAGCGGCCTGCTCGAACTGAAAGAGGCCTTCGAACACCTGCCGCAAGAGAGCTACGCCGCGCTCGCCGTCGCGACCGTCGTCTCCGGCGTCGTCGGCTATCTCTCAATCTGGTTTCTGCTGCGCTACCTGCGCACACACTCGACCGCCGTCTTCATAGGCTACCGCCTGATAGTCGGCGCAGCAATTCTTATCCTGCTTTACGCGAACGTGATTTCGCCGAACAGCTAGATTGCCGGCCAAACTCCGGGGCTGAAAGACGGGCTGGGAATAAAGATTGTGTTTTGCCTCGGAAGGCAGTAAAAGCTACGGTCAGGCCGCGGCTTGATGGCCTTCGGCTCGTCGCTCCTTGTGCTGAATTGATTTTGGTAACGCGGTTGATTGATGTAGCCAACCGCCCTCAGTATCCCTCGTTAGATTATGTTGGCCCCTGAAACTCGCCTCAAAGAGCGCTATCGTATTCTGGAAAAAATCGGCGGCGGCGGCTTCGGCCACGTCTACAAGGCCGTGGACGAGGTCTTCGGCTGCGGCGTTGCCATCAAGGAGACCAGGGAAGAGGTCTCCAACCTGGACAGGCTGCGCAAGGCTTTCGAGCGGGAGGCCAAACTGCTGCACAGCCTGAAGCACGATTCTCTCCCGCGCGTGACGGACTATTTCTTTCATGACGGGGCGCAGTTTCTCGTCATGGACTTTATAGAGGGCGAAGACTTCGCCGCCCGACTGAGAAAGCGGCTGCGCCAAAACCAGGGGCCGTTCACATGCCAGGAACTCCTGCCGTGGGCAGACAAAATTCTCGCCGCGCTCGAATACCTGCACGGCCGCCCCGATCCCGTCATTCACCGCGACATCAAGCCGTCCAACATCAAGTTGACTGACGAAGGCGAGGTGTACCTGCTCGACTTCGGCCTAGCCAAAGGCGTGGCCGGGCAGATGTCAACCGTCATCGAAGGACAAACCACCTCCAGCGTTCTCGGGTTCACGCGCGAGTACGCGCCGCTTGAGCAGTTGCACAACACTGGCACAGAAGCGCAGAGCGACATCTACGCGCTCGGCGCGACGCTCTATCACCTGCTCACGGGGCAACTCCCTGTCCCCGCCCCGGTGCGCGACGAAGCCTTGCAGAAAGGACAAGGCGACCCGCTCCGGCCAGCCCACGAGGCGAATCCGCCCGTCCCACCCGCAGTCTCCGAGGTCATCTCGCGGGCAATGGCTGTACGCTGGTGGGACCGCTTTGCCTCCGCCAGAGAGATGCGCGCCGAGTTGAAGCGCGCGTGTGAAGGCAT
>DATFCB010000765.1:0-4122 GCA_035253525.1 Pyrinomonadaceae bacterium
TTGCGCCTTTGCGTGAGGGAATTTCACGCAAAGGCGCAAAGACGCAAAGGTATTGAGCTACCTCCGCCATCAAGTTTTTGCGCCTTCCGATGTTGTCCTAAGATTTTCTCTTGCCATCATCGGCCAACTTGTATAAACTTCGTTGGGCAGCCCGTCTGCCATCATCGCTTTACCCGACTCTTCCCGAAAGCCCATTCCACAGGAGAAAAGAATAGACATATATGTGTGCAGACGAGTCAAGTGTGCGGGTTGACGTGTCGCGCGCCTCCATCACCTCGGTTATCAACCGTGCCAGGCACCCGCAGTCGCTGGTCGAGTCGTTGACCGAGGAGTGTGCGCGCCTGCTTGTTTTTGATGATTGCGGCCTCATCCTGCCCGAATCGGACGGGCGCGGGCTTCGCGTCTGG
Organism: Pyrinomonadaceae bacterium; assembly: GCA_035253525.1. GTDB lineage: Bacteria > Acidobacteriota > Blastocatellia > Pyrinomonadales > Pyrinomonadaceae > QHXM01. The sequence goes on from DATFCB010000765.1 coordinate 408, forward strand.
CAGGCTTCGCGCCGCGAGCGCGGGACGACGGCGGCCGTCGCCTTCGAGCAGTCGGACGCACTGTTCGCGCGCGCGCTCCACGGCGGCTCTTCCCGGCTGATGAATGAGGGCGACTTGCAGGGGGTCGGGCGCGGCGTGAAGTCCGCGCTCGCGCTGCCGCTCGCGGTCGGCGGCGTCTGCTTCGGCGTGCTCTGCTTTGCGAGCGCGGAGGCAGACGTTTACACCAGAGAGGACGCGGACAGGCTGGCTTGGCTGGCCGACGTGGTCGCGTCGGCCACGCAGGTGATCCTACTGCGCGCGCGCCTCGATGTCGCCAACGAGAATTTGCGCGAGATGGACCGGCTCAAGAGCGGGTTCGTCAACACCCTGATCCGCGACATACGCCTGCCGCTGACGAGTGTGCTCGGTTTGTTGGAGCTGTTCGAGAGCAAGCTACAGGCGCGCGAGCCGTTCGATTTGGAAGACCGCCAACTCTTGAACAATGCCATAGAGAACGGAGACCGTATGCGTCACCTGCTGGACGATCACCTTGAGATCGCGCGTCAGCATGAGCAGCCGCTCGCGCTCGCTTTGGAAGATGTTCGGGCGGAAGGGCTGCTCGAAGAGGTGACGGAACCCTTGCGCGGCGAGGCCGCGTTGCGCGGCGTAGAGCTGAACGTGCAGGTCAATGCGCGTGACCTCTCCATGAGAGTGGACGCGCGGCAGACGCGGCGCGCGCTGTGCCATTTGCTGACGACGGCGCTGGCGGCCACGCCCGACGGCGGCGCGGTCCAGATCGAGGCGCAGAGCATCATGGGCACGCGCATCGGCGACGAAGGCAAGCGCTTCATCATCATCAGCATCAGTGATTCCAGCCAGGGGATTCCACCCGAAGAAGTGCCGTTCATCTTCGACGCCTTCTGGCAGGCTTCCGACAATCGAACCCCAGGCTTTAAGGGCATAGGGCTCGCCGTCGCCAAGCGCATCGCGGCCGCGCACGGCGGCAACGTCTCCGTCCGCAGCCAGCGCGGGCGCGGGACTGTTTACTCGCTGGTGCTGCCCGCGAGCCAGCAGGTCGCCGTGGCGGAGAGGCGGCGCGTCCTGATCGTTGACGACGCGCCGGAGCTTCTGCTCCTGCTCCGCAAGCTCGTCGAGCGCATGGGCTACCAGGTGGAAATCGCCTCGGGCGCGATTGAGGCGCTTGGGATACTCAAAGCGAATCCGGTTGACTTGTTGCTGACCGACTGGTCAATGCCGGGGATGGACGGCGGCGAGTTGATAGCCGCGATGAAAGAGGACGAGCGTCACCGCGAGATTCCGGTCATAGTCCTGACGGGCCACGATACGGACAACGAGCGCGAAACCGCCACGGCGGTCGGCTGCGACCGCTTCCTCGTCAAGCCCATCATGCGCGACGAACTGCAACGCGTCATCGGCCAGCTACTGCCCGCCGCCACGACCGGAACGAAAAGATAGTCTAGGGATGCGCCGTGACGGTGAACGACCAGCGATAGGTCGTGCGCCCCTGCTCCGAGGGCAGGGTCAGCGCGGCTTCGTGCTTTCCTTCGGAGAGTTTGTCTTCGGGCGTGTAGAGCAGCGTCACACGGCCCTGCGGGTAATCCATCGTCCCGCGGCCAATCGCCCGCGCGGTCACGTCGCGGCCGTCCAACGTCAGGACGACCGTAGAGACATCGAATTCTCCATCCTTACGCATCGCCGGGTTCAGCACGAGGTCAACCCCGACTTCGGGAGTCGGCCCGACGTGGCCGGCGTCTTCGTCCGGGTAAACCTTCGTTATTTCCTGGGGCCGCTGCGACTGAGCGTGTTGAGTTGCCGGGGCTGAGATTTCCGGCGGACCGTCAAACTTCCTCACCAGGGAACCCTCCGTTCGAGCAAACAGGATTAGCATCAGCAGCATCGCAGCGTTTCGAGCTATCAACATCTATCCTACCCCCAATCTCAGAAGTAATCATTCGATGTCCCCTGGCCGCGGATAGTTCCCTCACCTGACAACAGGCGAAAAGAGTCCGGGACGAGGCCGAGCACCTCGTCCCGGATGGGAATCGGGTTTCACACGTCAGGGCATCGCCCCTACGGGCTGACTAAAGTCTGCGCGTGCAGCCAGAGGTCGCGAATCGCCGTGTCGAAGTACGGGCTGTAAGTGGACAGTGGCTGCGCCGTCGTGTACTTGTAGGAAAATACCCCGTTGGTGAAGCCTGGGTTATTCATGGTTGAGCCTCGCTTCCAGGAGCCGCCGCTAGCGCCGCCCGTCTGGTCACAGCCTATGCCCATCGGGGCAGGCCCGACGCCGGCCATGCTGTCGCGGCCCGCGATGGATGCCGTGCAGAGGATCATGCGCCGCCCGGTGAAGGGGCTCGCCGCCGGGTAACCGTGCGCCCAAAACTGCTGCTTGTCCGGCTGATTCCAGGCGATGCCGGCATCGCCGACGACACTCCCCAGGCTCCTCCCGTCGGAGACTCGCTTGCTCGTGACGATGAAAGCCACGTCACGTTTGTTGTTCGCGTTGTTGTGCCACTCGCCTGTAGTCGTGACCCAATCCCAGCCCCAGGTGCCATACGGGCGGACGGTATCACGCAGCGCCGGGACGAATTGGAAGTTAGTCCAGAAGGTGCCGTTCCCGCTGCTGACGCAGTGGCCCGCGGTCAGCAGGAGCGCGCGGCGCGGGGCCGTGCCCGAAGTGACCGCCGTGGCCGAGCAGACGAAATTGCCTATGCCGGGCTTCGTGAAGAAGAGCTTGCCGTTAACGCTCCAGGGATAGGAGGTGTAGAGCGTGAGGGGCAGGACTTCGGTTCGGACAAAGGGGAACGGGTAAGCGAAGTAGGTTGTGACGAGGGGGAGTTCTGCCTCGCCCGGTAAGTTCGCCTCTGGGGTCAACACCTGCGCCAACAATGGCGAGTCGCCCGGCCTTTGGCCTGAGGCAGCTCCTGCGGGGCCGGAGGGTTTCAGTTCCGCGCTGTCTGTTACTTGAAGTGGTGAACCGTATTTGACCGCCATCGGCTCGGGGCGGGCGGACGCCATTCGCTCGGGCGTCCAATACGCCGGACCGTTCGCGAGCGTGTCGGCGTTACGCTGTGAGACGAACTTTCCATTCTGGGCAATCGCCGAAGTGCAGACGAAGAGGAACGAGAGTGCTAAGGCACTCAATCTCCAACGGTAGGTTGTCATTTTTCTTTTCTCCTTTGTGAGGCGCTGCTATTGGGGTGCGCAGCGCTCTGTGAGTTATAGAGAAAGGCTGGGCGAGTGAGTGTGCAAGCATGCGAGAGAGTGCATGCAGAATCGCCGAGGCCAGCCCGCGGGTTCGTACGGCGGCGAGATATATACCCGTTCACCGAATAAGTCAAGACTTATCCGGCGAGAATAATCTCAGCTATAGATTCGGCAGCGCCTTCAAACTTGAGCGCTTCCGCTTCATGCCCGCTATTGGTTATGGCGTCCGGCGGTAAAACGTTTCAGAGGCGACTGTCTCACGCTGGAGACGCAAAGGCGCGAAGAAGAACGCAAAGATGTTGAATGCCTCTTCATCTTGCGTGCTTTCTTCGCGCCTCCAGCGTGAGACTTTTGTGTTCGCGTCACAAGTCGCACGAGGTTCAGTTAAATCCCCAGAACGTCCACCAGTTCCTGCACTGACGCGGCGCTCTTTTGGAGCGCGATACGTTCTTCGGCAAGGAGGATGATCTCTATGATCTGTACGAGGCCGCGCGCGCCGAGTTTGCAG
>DATFCB010000766.1:0-18385 GCA_035253525.1 Pyrinomonadaceae bacterium
AGCGGGATGCTATGTCTGAAGAGCAAGAAGTTTTTCTCAAGCACATACAGAAGGCGGGCCTGAAGCGCACGGCGCAGCGCGACCTGATTCTGGAAATTTTCCTGCGCACCGAGAAACACCTGTCGAGCGAAGACCTCTACAGGCTCGTCCAGCAGGAAGACCCCACCATCGGCCAGACCACCGTTTATCGCACGCTCAAGCTCCTGACAGAGGCGGGGCTGGCGCGCGAGGTCCGCTTCGGCGACGGGCGCACGCACTACGAGCACAACTACAAGCACCAGCACCACGACCACATGATCTGCATGGAGTGCGGCGAGATCATAGAGTTCTACTCGGCCGAACTTGAAGCCATCCAGGACGCGATGGCCGCCAAGCACCGCTTCGAGATCAAGCAACACCTGCTGCGCATCCTGGGCGTCTGCGCCAACTGCCGCCGCGAAGCCCGCGACCGTAAAAAGCAGGAGACGGATGACCGGCCGCAGGCACGCGTGGCGACAGTCGCGGAGTAAAGATTCGTAAATCAAAAACTCGTAAATCGTAAATCGTGAATCGTTAATAGAAAAAGCGTTCGACGATTTACGATTCACGATTTACGATTTACGGTCTTTTACTTTTGCCCTCACTTTGTGTAACTTCCTTCGTGTCTTCCCTGAAATGAATTGCCGACGCCGCCTCGGTCCGAAAGAGGCGGCCGTGAGACTTGGAAATGAGTGTAGAGATCAAGTTCGAGCCGGACGGGCATGGCGGCCTGGTTGCAGAGGGCACGTACCTGTGGGACGCCGCGAAGCGTTTGGGCGTGCGGCTGCCCGCCGAGTGCCAGGGGCGCGGCGAGTGCGACACCTGCGCCGTCAGCGTGGAGCAGGGGATGGAGCTTCTTTCGTCGTTGACGGACGCGGAGCGCGAGCGCCTGAGCCCGGAACGCCTGGCGGCCGGAGAGCGTCTGGCCTGCCAGACGAAGGCCGAGCGGGGCGGGGAACTCGTCCTCAGAATTGTGCCAGCCACCGAGCGCGCGCCCACGTCCGACGAGACGGTGAAAGACTTGCGCAAGGAGTTTGGCGAGCTGCCGCTCGGGCGCAAGATCACTACGCTGGTCGAGTTTGAGGCGGCGACGATGTTCCAGACGCTCAACGCCATCATCGAAGTCCCGTTCATGCTCGGCGGGAAGGTGATGGACTTGATGGCGTGGCGCGGCCGTACATTGAGCGAGCGCGACCGCGCCGCCCGCCGTCCCCTCGAACACACGCAGCAGCCGGAGGCTGGCGGCGAGACGGCGGCGGCGGAAGCGACGGAAACAACCGCCGAGTGAACGGGGCGGCAGACAACACCTGCGGTCAATCCTTTGAGCAGACACGCAACACTCAGCCGATGAAGAAATGGCCCGATAACAGAAGCTACGCGGCCGGCACAAAGCGCGCGCGCGCGGCCCTGACGCTTCTCCTCCTGCTGACGCTCCCGCTCGTCTTTACAGCCTGTCCAGGCGGCAATCCGCCATCGAACACGAATTCTGTGCCAACGCCGACGACTTCGCCCGCGCGCTCGCCCGCCTCCGCCAGGCTTGCGATTGACGCCGACCGCGCCTTCGAGCACGTCCGCAAGCAGGTCGAGTTCGGGCCGCGCCCGGCCGGTTCGTCCGAACTCGCCAGGACGCGCGAGTATCTTGTCTCGGAACTGAAGTCTTACGGCCTGGACGTGACCGTTGACGAGTGGCAGGCGGCGACGCCGATTGGGCCACGGAAGATGGCGAACGTCGTGGCGGAATTGGCGGGCGAGTCGAGCGATGTCGTTATCCTGTCGAGCCACTACGACACGAAGCTCATCAAGGAGTTTCGCTTCGTCGGCGCGAACGACGGCGGCTCTTCCACGGGCGCGCTCCTGGAGATGGCGCGCGTGATGAAGGCCGCGCCGCAGAAGCCGCGCCTGACCTACCGCTTCGTCTTCTTCGATGGCGAGGAAGCTTTCTGCGCGGAGTGGAGCGATTGCACGACGCCGGAAGGCCCGGACAACACCTACGGCAGCCGCCACTACGTCAAGCAGCTCAAAGCCAAAGGGGAAGTCAAGCGCGTGCGCGCGATGATTCTGCTGGATATGATCGGCTACAAAGAGCTTGAACTCGGGCGCAACGACATGCTGAGCACGCGCTGGCTGATTGACGCCGTCTGGGACACCGCGCGCGAGTTGGGATATGAAAAATACTTTGTTGACGCGATGGAGGGTTGCGACGGCGATGACCACGTGCCTTTCTTGCAGGAGGGCATACAGGCGCTCGACATCATACAACTCGAAACCTATCAATACTGGCACACGGCCGAAGACACGCTCGATAAAATCTCGCCGCAGAGTTTGAAGATCGTCGCCGACACTGTGCTCGCGAGCCTCCCGCGCATCGAGGAGCGTTTGCTGAAGCAACAGCCCGCGCCGTGAGGTCGCCAGGAGACCTGAAGTAAAGGAGGCAGAAATCCGTGCTGCAAGCGCCAGACATGCTCGTCCCCGTGGATTTCTCCGAGTGCTCGGTCAACGCCGTGCGCGTGGCGGTCGGCATCGCCTCCCCCGACGGCGACCTGACCCTGCTTCATGTGATTGACCAGGATTTCATCAACGACGCCGTGGCCGCGGGGCTGGGCACTTCCGACGAGATAACGGCTCGGATGCGCGAGCGCGCCGAAACAGACTTCGCGAGTATGCTTGAAGGGATAGAGACGGGCGAGGTGAGCGTCGAGCGCATGATCGTCATAGGCATTCCCTTCGTAGAGATTTTGAAGATCGCGCGTGACCTGGACTTGCCGATGATCGTGATGGGGACGCGCGGCCGCTCCGTCCCGCCCGAAGAAGTCCTCTTCGGCTCGACCGCCGAAAAAGTCCTTCGCGGCTCGCGCGTCCCCGTTCTCTGTGTGCCTCTTTAGCGTGAATCGTGAATCGTAAATCGTGAATCGTCAAAGAAAGACCGTGCTTCGATTCACGAGTTACGATTTACGAGTTACGAGTTTATGAACAAATGAAGAAGAGAATCGCCGTCGTCGCGGGCGACGGAATTGGCCCGGAAGTGATACGCGAGGCTGTGCGCGTGCTTGAGCGTGTGGGCGAGACGCACGGCGTCGGGCTTGAGTTGCGCCATTTCGATTGGGGCGCTGAGAAGTTCCTGAGCGAAGGCGTCAGTCTTCCAGAGGGCGCGCTTGAGATGCTCTCGCGCGAGTTCGACGCTATCCTGGCGGGAGCGTTCGGCGACCCGCGCGTGCCGTCGAACAAACACGCCGAAGACATCCTGCTCGGGATGCGGCGCGGCCTGGACCTCTACATCAACCAAAGGCCCGTGCGGCTGCTCGACGCGCGTCTGACGCCCTTGACTAATCGCTCCCCGGCGGACGTTGACTTCGTCGTCTTCCGCGAAAACACAGAGGGCGCGTACTGCGGCGCGGGCGGCTTTCTCAAGAAGGGGACCGTTGACGAGATAGCCACGCAGGAGGAACTGAACACGCGGCGCGGCGTGGAGAGAATCATTCGCGCGGCCTTCGACTACGCGCGCGCGCACAATCGGCGTCGAGTGACGATGGCGGACAAGTCCAACGTCCAGCGTTTCGGCGGCGACCTCTGGCAGCGCGTCTTCAGGGAAGTGGCGAAAGATTACGAAGAGATCGAAGCCAATCACCAGTATGTTGACGCGATGGCGATGTTCATGGTGCTGGACCCCACGCAGTACGAGGTGATCGTGACGAACAATCTGTTCGGCGACATCCTGACGGACCTCGGCGCGGCGCTACAGGGTGGGCTGGGGGTCGCCGCCTCCGGCAACATTCATCCGGGGCGCGTCTCGCTCTTCGAGCCAGTGCACGGCAGCGCGCCGCCGCTCGCCGGAAAATCGGTCGCCAATCCGGTTGGCTCTATTCTCACTGCGGCGATGATGCTAGAATACCTCGGGTTCGAGGAAGCAAGCCGCGCCGTGGAAAAGGCTGTGGCCGGGGCTGTCTCACAAAGAGAGACGACGCGCGACCTCGGCGGCACGCTCTCGACCGAAGAGGCGGGCGCGGCGATTTTAAGAGCAGTGACAAGTTAAGAGTGACACGTGACAAGTTAAAACCTTGTTCCTGCTCGTCGCTTGTCACTCGTTACTCGTCACTGAATTTATGAACAGCAAGGGTAAAGAAGCGGCGCAACGACTCCTCGCAATCATCGTCATCATGGCGATGCTGGGGGTTATGGGAATTCCTTTCTCGGTCATCATCTTTTTCGCCACCGTCACCTTCTTCATCTGGCGCGCGGTGCAGCACACCGAGCACCAGGAGACGGGCCGCATCTTCGAGTTCTACATCGCCGCCAACGACGTGCTGCGCGACGAGGAGCGCCACTGGTTCGGCTTCGAGATTGCCGAAGTCATAGAGCGCGGCGAGCACATCCTGCGCTCCATGTCCGACCCGCCGCCGCTCGTCTATTTCTCGCTCGGGGCTCTCTATCACAAGGCGGGCGACCACGAGGCCGCCGCCGAACACCTGTCATACATCGTCGAGAACGATTTGTCTGACGAGCGTCACCGCTTGACGCCTTCGGCGGAACTGCGACGCTACGTACACATTCTTAGAAAGCTTGAGCGCGAGCCGGCGGTAGCGCCGCAGACGATGGCGGCCATCCGCAGCCTGGACCGCGCGCGCCACAACCGCGCGGCCTACATGCTGGCCGAGAGCCGCGAGCGGCTGAACCTGGTCACCTCGCTCAACCCGGCCGCCGCCTCCGAGGCCCGCCAGGCGTCTGCCGGCGGCGCGACGCAAGCCGACGCCACCCGCCGCCAGAGCACACTGGCCCCGCCGCCGCCCATCGCCGAGGTTCTGCGCGACCTCTACGAAGAAGAGAAGAAAACTGCATAAAGCTCGTAAATCGTAAATCGTTAATCGTGAATAGACGCGCCGCTCTTTCTTTTACGATTTACGATTTACGATTCACGATTTAAGGCTTTGGCGACCGACACGATCATCGGTAATTACCGGGTTGAGGAACGCATAGGGCGCGGCGGGATGGGCGTCGTCTACAGGGGCCGCCACCTGAAGCTGCCGCGCGAGGTCGCCATCAAGTCCATCAGCGCGACGAGCCAGCGCGACCTGCGCCGACTGCGCACCCGCTTCGAGAAAGAAGCCTTCATACAGTCGCAGCTCGATCACCCCGGCATCGTCAAAATCTACGACTACATCGTCGCCTCCGACACTTACTACATCGTCATGGAGCTGGTGGAGGGGCGCAGCCTGGCACAACTTTTGGAGCGCGAAGTCTGCCCGTTGCCCGTAGAGCGCGCTCTAGACCTCTTCGAGCAGGTGCTCGAAGCCATCGCCTACGCGCAGCAGTTCGTCTACCAGGATCAGGACGGCTCGTCGCACCAGGGGCTGATTCATCGCGACCTGAAGCCCGCCAACATGCTCATCACCGAGGACGACCGCCTCAAGATTACGGACTTCGGCATCGTCAAGCTCGCGGGCACGGAGAAGACGAACACGGGCGCTAACTATGGCTCGCCCGAATACGTCTCGCCCGAACAGGCAGAGGGCGCGCTGCTGGACCCGCGCTCGGACATCTACAGCCTGGGGATAATTCTTTACGAGATGCTGACCGGCACGCCGCCCTTCCACGACCAGGGCGGCCGTCTCTCGCATCTCGAAATCGTCCGCGCTCACATACGCCAGCCCCCGCCGCCGCCGTCGCAGTTAAATCAACAGGTCACGCCGGAAATCGAAGCCGTCATCCTGCGCGCCATTGAGAAGCGACGGGAGGACCGCTTCGCGTCGGCGGCGGAGTTTTTAAGCGCGGTGCGGCGCGCGCGCGGGCGTGTGTCGGGCGAGCCTGTCGAAGAAGGCCGCGAGGCCCGTCATCCGGCGCGGGCCGAGACGGGCACGCAGGAGGTCGTCGCCCCGACTGTGCCGGAAGTCTTGCGCGAAAGTTATTCGACGCAGCCCGTCAAAGTTTTAGTTTGCCCAGCGTGCGGCGCGGCGGCCGCAGCGACGGATACACGTTGCCGCCGCTGCGGGCAGGGACTCGGCGGCGCTTCCGCGACCGTCAAGCTCACGCGGGCCGAGGCGCAGGAGTGGCGCAGGCAGCGCTCCTTCGGCGCAATCCTCGGCGCGGCGGCGGCTCTGGTCGCGCTCGTCGGGATACTCATTTTTCTAGCCAGCCGCAACGGCGAGCCTGTCGAAAAGCCCGTGGCCCAATCTTCACCGACGCCCGTGCCTGAAGCCGGGCTAATCGAGGTGAAGGCGGCGCGGGTCGCGGTTGATTCGAACTACGACGGTTACAACGCCGCGCCACTGACTGACGGCGAGTGGGACGTGCGCCGCATCGGCGCGATGAGGTACAACGAGGGCAACTGGGCCTCGGACGAGACGCCTGTGCCGCACTGGGTCGAGTTGACGTTCGAGAGGCCAATTCAATTGGCCGCCGTCTACGTTTACTGGGGCTTCGACCGTGCGCGCTTCCTGCCTTCGCGCCGCGTCGAGTTGCAGGTCGCGGAGGGCGGTGGTGAATGGCGCACCGTCTCGACGATGGAGCCCGACAAGGATTACGACCGGACGGCCTTCGACTTCGCGCCCGTGCGGGCGGAGCGCGCCAGGATTTTTCAGCCCGCGCGGCAGGGGCCGCCCAACCGTCCTTTCATCATGTGGGTGCGCGAGGTTAAAGTGTTCGGCGTCGCGGAAGAAAATCTGAACTGACCTTTCAAGCCAACTTATGCTGACTGCTGAAATCATAGCCATCGGGTCCGAGCTACTAACCTCGGAGCGCACGGACACGAACAGCCTGTGGCTGACGGAGAAGCTCAACTCGGTCGGGATTGAGGTCAAGCTCAAGACCGTCGTCGGCGACGACGACGCGCGGCTGGAGGAGACGATTCGTGACGCCATGAAGCGTTCGCGCGTCGTGATTATGACCGGCGGCCTGGGGCCGACCGAGGACGACATCACACGCAAGATCGCGGCGCGCGCGATGAACCGCAGGCTGTTGCTGAACGAAAAAGTCCTCGAAGCCATACGCACCAAATTTTTCGACATGGGCCGGCAGATGCCGGAGATCAACTCGCGGCAGGCGATGGTCATAGAGGGCGCGGAAGTCCTCGACAACCCGAACGGCACCGCGCCGGGCATGTACTTAGAGCACGAGGGCCGGAGCGTCGTCCTGCTGCCGGGGCCGCCGCGCGAGATGCGCCCGATGTTCGAGAACTTCGTGCTGCCGAAGTTGTCAGCGAAGGCCGGCGACGTGCGGGTCGTGCGCCGCGTCCTGCGTGTCGCTGGGATGGGCGAGTCTGCGGTTGACGAAAAGATTGCGCCCGTCTATACGCAGTATAAGAACCCGCAGACGACGATTCTTTTCAACCGGAGCGAAATCGAGATACACCTGACGGCGCAGGCCAAGACCGAACAGGACGCGGAGTTGCTGCTGGACGGCCTGGCCGGGCAGATAGAGGAGCGGCTGGGCCATTCTATCTTCGCCTTCCGTGGCGAGACGATGGAGGAGGTGGTGGGCTTACGCCTCGCGGTCACGGGCTTCACCATCAGCGTCGCCGAAAGCTGCACGGGCGGACTCATCAGCCAGCGCCTGACCGAAGTGCCCGGCTCGTCCGTCTATTTCATGGAAGGCGTCATCACCTACTCGAACGACGCGAAGACTCGCTCGCTCGGCGTTGACGCGGAGTTGATACAAAGACACGGGGCCGTCAGCGCCGAAGTCGCGGAAGCCATGGCTGAAGGCGTGCGCCGCCGCGCCGACACGGACTTCGGCCTCTCCGTCACGGGCATTGCGGGGCCGACCGGCGGCAGCGATGACAAACCCGTCGGCCTCGTCTACATCGCGCTCTCGGACGACGCGCACACGGAACACCGCAAACTGATGATCCCCGGCGACCGCCATCTCATCCGCTGGCGCTCCTCGCAGGCAGCCTTAGACCTTCTCAGGCGTAGATTGATTTGAAGCAGGGTGGGTAGGTAGTTTACTGCAAGGGTGGACTACACGGGCTTCGACTCAAGCTTATCCATCCGGCCATCCAGGCGTCTCTGGTCGGCGCGAAGCTGAATCATGTCGCGGCTCAAGACATCAAATTTCCGCTCCAAGTTGCCGACACTCTCTTTAACCTCAAGAATTTCGGCCAGCGCGCGCTCCCAGATAGGCTTCGTATCCATTGCCCTACGCTCAGACTGCTCCTCCAAAGTCTGTAATCTGGTATCCATGGAATCGAGTCGCGAATTCATGGAACCGAGTAGGGCAAGGACACGCTCTTCGAAAGGGCGCGGGTCGGAAATGTTTTGTGTTGTTTCTTCATTCATGCCCGGAGATTATGAGACTTAATTCGCCCGAGTTCAAGAGCATTTAAGCCCCCATCCTTTCCTTGTCTCGCGCTTCGATTGCTTGCTATAGTCTCGGTTCGCCCTGACGCCAGGATTTCCCCATGGGCGCGGAGTGCTCACGAATGCGACCCGTGCTGGTTCTCATCGCAGCGTATCTGCTCGGTTCGATCCCCTTCGGTTATTTGATTGTGCGCGCCAAGGAGGGCGCGGACGTGCGCGAGTCGGGTTCGGGCGGGACTGGCGCGACCAACGTCTCGCGCCGTGCGGGGAAACTGGCGGGCGTCGTGACGCTCCTGCTCGACGCGTTGAAGGGAGCGCTCGCGGTCCTCGTCGCGCGCTGGCTCTTGACGGACGACTTCGGCATTAACTGGTGGGTGGCGGCCGCCGCCGTCCTGGCAGTCTTCGGGCACTGCTTCCCCGTCTGGCTGGGGTTCCGTGGAGGGAAGGGGGTGGCGACGGGCGTCGGGGTCTTCCTGAGTCTCTATCCTCTGGCGGTGGCGTGTGCGGCGTTGGTCTTTCTGCTGGTCGTGGCCCTCACGCGTTACGTCTCGCTCGGCTCGATACTGGCGACTACCGCGCTGCCTCTGTTCACCTGGCTGCTCGGCGTCTACGTCAAGCCCGTCGCGGAGCCTGGGCCAGTTATGACGGCCGCCGTCATTGCGGGTGCTGTCATCATCCTGATGCACCACGCCAACATCGGCCGACTGCTGCGGGGCACGGAGAGCAAGTTTAAGTGAAATGCGAAATGCGGAATGATGTATGAGGACTTAAAGCCAATCGCTTTTTAATTCATCATACATCCCGCAAAGTTCATCATTTCCTTTATGCGTTCCATCGCAATCATCGGCGCGGGCAGTTGGGGGACGGCGCTCGGGATCGTCGCCGGGCGAGCGGGCCACGGGGTGCGGCTCTGGTCGCGCAACGCGGAGGTGGTCGAAAGCATTAACGAGCGCCGCGTCAACAGCGTCTATCTCGATTCGCATGAGATACCACCGGGCGTCGAGGCCATGGGGGACATGGGCGAGGCTCTGGACGGCGCGGAAGTCGTGCTGCTCGCCGCGCCGTCGCACGTGACGCGCGGACTGCTTGAAGGAATGCTCCCGGCCCTGCGCCGCGAGATGATCTTTGTCAGCGCGACGAAGGGGATTGAGGTTGAGTCAGGCAGACGCATCTCGGAGGTTGTTCGAGACGTGGTCGGGGAACATTTCGAGCCTCGTTTCGTTTGCCTCTCGGGGCCGTCATTCGCACAGGAGGTCGCCGCCAGCCACCCGACCGCCGTGGTCGCGGCGAGCGCCAGCCTCCGTGACGCGCAATTCGTTCAAGAGACGTTGAGCTTTCAGAATCTGCGCGTCTACACGAACACTGATGTCGCCGGGACTGAGATAGGCGGGTCGGTCAAGAACGTAATGGCTGTGGCCGCCGGCATGGTCGCGGGCCTCGGCCTGGGGACGAACAGCGTTGCGGCGCTCATCACGCGCGGCCTCGCGGAGATGGCACGCTTTGCGCTGGCACAGGGCGCGCGCATGGAGACGCTGATGGGGCTTGCCGGATTGGGTGACCTGGTGTTGACCTGCACGGGCGGGCTCTCGCGCAACCGCCGTGTTGGGCAGGAACTGGGCCGCGGTCGTGCTTTAGAGGAGATCGTGGGCGAGATGCATGAAGTCGCCGAAGGCGTGAAGACAACGCGCGCCGTCCACCGCCTGGCAGGGAAGCTCAACGTGGAGATGCCCATCACCAGCGAAGTCCACGCCGTGCTCTACGAAGGCAAGAGGGCCGAGGACGCGGCCGGCGAACTGATGATAAGACCACTGCGCGGGGAGATGGATAATTTTTGATTCGCGACCTGGAAGAGATGGAAATTTGTCTTTCCCGAATCAAAAAACAAAAACTCTCAAACGTAATATCCGATTATGACTGTAGCCGGCGAAGAGAAAAATCTGGTGACGAACCGTGCGGCCTTCCACGAGTATCACATCTCGGACAAGTATGAGGCAGGGATCGCACTGACGGGGACGGAAGTCAAGAGCGTATTAGATGGACGCGTCCAGTTGAAGGACTCTTACGTCGCCGTGCGCGACGGCGAGGCGTGGTTATTCAACGCGCATATCTCGCCTTACTCTCACGGCAACCGCGCGAACCACGACCCGGTGCGGACGCGCAAGCTCCTGCTTCACCGCAAGGAGATTGACCGTTTGGAACAGGCGTCAACCGTTCAGGGGATGACGCTCGTAGTGACGCGCGTCTACGTGAAAAACGGGCGCGCTAAATTCGAGATCGGCGTCGCGCGCGGGAAGAAGTTGTACGACAAGCGGGAAACGGAGATGCGACGGACGGTGGAGCGCGAGACGCGCGCCCAATTGAAAGAGCGCAGCAATCGTCAGTAAGATGTAGATCAAAGATTCAGAGAGGAAAAGATTTTATGGAAGTGCAAACGAGCGCCGGGCGCTACCAGGAGCAGGACGTTCAGGCCCTGGCCGTCGCAGTCTTCAAAGGCGAGAAGGCCGACGAGGGAATCCTGAAAGAGCTGGACGAAGCCTCCGGCGGAGTCGTCCACTCAGTCATAGAGTCCGAAGAGCTGAAGGGCAAAGAGGGCGAGACGGTCTACGTCCACCTGGCCCAGGGCGGCAAGCTCCGCGCCCGTCGCCTACTGCTCGTCGGCGTCGGCGAGCGCGGCGAATACAAATCCGCACACGTCTCTCAAATGTCCGGCACGGTCGTGCGTTTCCTTCGCGGCAAGAACGTCAAGACCGTCGCGCTCGTCACGCGCGCCGAGGGCGATGCCGAGGGCGCGGCTGCGGCCGCCGCCGAGGGCGCGGTCATGGGACTCTTCGAGCCGGACAAATACCGCACCGTTGACAAAGAGGAGCGGACCATCGAGCGGCTCGTTATCGTCACAGAGGGCGCAGAGGAAGAGGCTCTGAAGCGCGGCGCGGAGCGCGGCCGCATCGTCGGCGAGGCGGTCAACTTCACGCGCGACATGGCGAACGAGCCGGGCGCGTCGCTGACGCCGACGAAGATGGCCGAGCGCGCGCGTGCGGTCGCCGAAGAGTTCGGCCTGAGCGTTGACGTGCTGGACGAAGCGCGCATGGAGCAGGAAGGCATGGGCGCGCTCCTCAGCGTCTCGCGCGGCTCGGAAGAAGAGGCGAAGTTAATCATCCTCAAGTACACGCCGCGCGAGGCGTCAACAGAGGGCGAAAGCAATCTACTCTCGTTCGTCGGCAAGGGAATCACCTTCGACTCGGGCGGCATCTCGCTCAAGCCCGGCGAGAACATGGAGCTGATGAAGTACGACATGACGGGCGGCGCGACCGTGATCGGCGCAATGCGCGCCATCGCGCAGTTGAAGCCGCCGATCCCTGTCCTGGGCGTCGTGCCCGCTTCGGAGAATTTACCGTCCGGCAAGGCCACCAAGCCCGGCGACGTGGTCCGCGCCATGTCCGGCAAGACGATTGAGATCATCAACACAGACGCCGAAGGGCGCTTGATTCTTTCGGATGCCATCTGCTACGCCAAAAAGCTCGGCGCGAAAAGAATCCTGGACATGGCGACGCTCACCGGCGCGGTCTCAATCGCGCTCGGCGACGTTAACACGGCCATCCTCGGCACGGACCAGGAACTGATTGACGAAGTGATCGCCGCGGGCAGGGAAGTCGGAGAAAAATTCTGGCAACTGCCGCTCGACAAGGAATACACGAGGCAGATCAAGTCCGACATCGCGGACATCAAGAACGTAGGGGGCCGCAAGGCCGGGACGATCACAGCGGCCGCCTTCCTCAAGGAGTTTGCCGACGGGGTCTCTTGGGCACACCTGGACATCGCCGGCACGGCCTGGGGCGACGAGGCCAAACCGTACCGCGCGAAGGGGCCGACGGGAATAGCCGTCCGCACGCTCATACAGATGGTCGAGCGCGCGTCCCGCCCCGCCTCGGGCAAGGAGCAAGCGGTCACGCCGGCAGTGAACCCCAGTTAAATTGATACAGAGGGAGGGACGGCGGGTGGACCGGAAGGATTCGCCGTCCTTTCCTTTTTGTGTCAGCTCTCCGCTACAAGCTCCGCCTCCAAAAAGCTGCACTGTGTATACATCTGTGGACACAGGTGTCCACAGATGTATACACATATTGGCCCGCGAGCGGGCGAAGATTATATTTTAGCTATATTATTCGGATATTAGTTGCTGGCACAGTCGTTGCAGGATAATTTTCCGAAGCTAGGGGGGAGGATCACCACTTGAAATGTCCTCGCCCCGCTCGGTTCGCCCCGGGTCGCAAGTATCGCTCCCTTGGCTTTGTTACTTACTGACGGGGCCTCACCCCACCCCGTTGGCCTCATCCTCATCCTCAGGTTCGTGTGCACTATCGAAAAGTTCGATTCGTCTCGCCTGAAGTTGAAGCTGAACTTCAGGCGAGACGAATTCGCCTGCGCCGTGTTATAGTAGCGGCGTCAAGGGCGACCCTCCCGGCCCGTGCAACCAGACATTGTCGGGCGTCCATCGCCGTTCTTTAGATGAGTTTTCGGGAAAGCGCGGTGGTAGATTACTATAAAATTTTAGGTGTTGAGCGGGCTGCGAATGCCGCCGAGATCAAGTCGGCCTACCGCCGTCTGGCGCGCGAGCGCCACCCGGACGTCAACGGCGGGTCCGAGCATGCGGCGCGCAAATTCGCCCTGCTCGCCCTGGCTTACCGCACGCTCAGCGACCCACAGGAGCGGGCTGCCTACGACGCCAAGTACGAGAAGGAGCGCGAGCAGCGTAGCAGCGGCTTCGTCATGCACTCCGACAACATACACGCCCGCCGGATGCGCATGGTCACGGCGCAGGCGCGCTGCGACCGCGTCGTGGACATCCTGCTCGAAGCCGACCGCCGGGCCAATTCCGAGCGGGCGCAGGCCGTCTTCACCACTGTCACCCTCTTCTTCTCGACCTTCATCGTCGCCATGCTGAAGCCGAAGTTCTGGCAGATTGGCGTCGTCGGGCGCACGGTCGTGGTCGCGCTCTTCGTCGTCGGCATCTGGCACCTGGCCTCGCGGCTGCGCGAATACTTCGAGCGGTACACGTACAAACAACCCAGGCAGATTCACGTCTCGCTCATGAGCGAGGAGGAGAAATCAGAAAAACCTTTCACGCGCCACTCGGCCTACGTCTTCCTGGTGGTCGGCTACGTCGTCAGCATCGCCGCCGGCCTCTTCGCTGCGGACCAGCTTCAGTACGTGATGAACGACCTGACCTTCATCTTCGACCAGCGCGTCAGGCCGGACCTGATTTTCTACCCGCCCATCGCCGTCCTCTTAGTGGACACGATGCACACCTTCGCCTCCAAAATTGATTCGTGATGAGCCTCGCACCTTCCGCGCTCATCGGCGTCATCTCGGACACGCACGGCAAATTGGACGAACGGGTTTTGGACCTGTTCGCAGGGGTCAGCCACATCATCCACGCGGGAGATATCGGCGACGAGGAGTTAATCTGGCGACTGGAAAAGCTCGCGCCCGTCATCGCCGTTCGCGGCAACAACGACTCGGCCACCATGTGCTTTCCGAACGAGCGGCGGGCGGTCATTCAGGGCCGAACCTTTTACGTGCGCCACCAGTTCGCGACCGTGGAAAAGCTGAGCCCGGCCCAGCAGCGTCTCATCGAACAGCGCATGCCCGACGTGGTCATCTTCGGCCACAGCCACCAGGCATACTCGGGCCAGTGGCGCGGCACGCTGCTTTTCAACCCCGGCAGCGCCGGCCCCAAACGCTTCAGCCTCCCGCGCTCGGTCGGCCTCCTGGAACTGCACGAAGATTCCGTAGCCTCCCGCATCATCACACTCGATGAGCAGTAGTCAGTGGTCAGTGAAAAACAAGAAAGCCAGAAAGACAACCGATTGTGATTAGTCCGGCTGCCTTCTACTCCTCTTTCTTTTAACTGACTACTGACCACCGACCACTGACTACTTTTTCTTGCGCGTGTTCCGCGTCTCGTGTATATTCTCGGGCGAATCCCCTTGCAGCCGAAAAGCTTTGGAGTGTCGTTCTCGAATGCTGACCGCTGCGAACAGCCCAGACGACAAGACGGAGAATCGCCCTACGCTAGTGCCAAATAAACAGAGGCGTCCCTCGCGCCCACACGTAATCCGCCGACGGCCTTCCGAACGTCGCTGCCTGAGTTCCTTGCGGAACTGAACACGCACGGCCGTCGCCTTTGCCGAAG
Source organism: Pyrinomonadaceae bacterium (assembly GCA_035253525.1). Classification (GTDB taxonomy): domain Bacteria; phylum Acidobacteriota; class Blastocatellia; order Pyrinomonadales; family Pyrinomonadaceae; genus QHXM01. The sequence goes on from DATFCB010000766.1 coordinate 14,497, forward strand.
TAAGGAGCAAAGAGATGGCTAAGCGATTGACCGAACGCCAGCGTCTCGCACTCAAACTCGACTCGCTCAATGACTCCGAAGTCGTGGAAGTTTTGGACTACATCTCGATTATGGAGTCCATGCGGCGTGCGCGCGCTCTGCCGGGAGTCTGGGATGACGAACTGGTCACAGTCCTGGCCGATGCGCAGGAGAACAAGCGCGCGCGCCAGGCTTTTGAATGGGAAGCCGTGCGCCGCCGCGCAGAGCGCCGCGCGGCCACGCTGCCCGTCCGCGCTTGATCTCGATGCGAGCATTTAAACTACGGCCCGCGACCGCCGCCTTTGGGCGGGCGGGCGGCCCCTTTCTTTGCGCGCTGTCTGTCATCCTCCTTTTCGCCTGCGCACCCTTAATTATTCTGGCACAGGAAGGGGCGTCCGATCCTTCCGCCCTGACTCCACTCCAACTCGAAATCCAAAAACAGCGCCGCCGTCTAAGCTCGTCCGAGGCTGAGGAGCGGCGCGACGCGGTCATGCGTTTGGGCTGGCTGAAGCGCCCGGAAAGCGCTCGGGCCGCAGCCGGGGCGCTCAACGACTCCGCGGCCATCGTGCGTGCGACCGCCGCGCGAAGCGTCCTCGCCCTTCCAGGCGATGAAGCCGCCGCGCTCCTGCTCCCGCGGCTTCAGGACCGCGACGCGTTTGTCCGGCAGGAGACCGCTTACGCGCTCGGCGAGACACGCAGCCGCCAGGCTGTGCCAGAACTGGTCGCCCTTCTGACAAGGGAGAAGGAAGACGGCGTGCGCGGGGCGGTCGCGGTCGCGCTAGGGCAAATCGGCGACGAGGCGGCGGTGGTCCCACTGACTGAGCTACTCGGGCGGCGCGTCCCTGCTTCCGGCATCATCAACCGCGTGCGGCGAAAGAAAAAGGATGAGAACGAGTTTGTAAGGCGCGCCGCCGCCCATTCGCTCGGACAGATAAGAAGCCGCGCGGCCGTGCCTGCGCTCGTCGCGGTCCTGGAAGACGAGCGCGCGCCCGACGACGTTCGGCGCGAGGCCGCGATCTCGCTCGGCCTGATAGGCAACGCCTCAGCCTCGACGGCCCTGCGCGCCGTCTTAGACTCGCGCGACCCATATCTTTCGCGCGCGGCCCACGAAGCTCTAAACAGACTCGCGCAGAACTCAACTCTCCGTTAGTCTCAGAAGACAACAAAAAAGCGCCGGACCTGTTCAAAGTCCGGCGCTTTTCATTGACAAGAGTTTTCAGTGAAGCAGCGTTAGTTTTCAGTCTTCTCGCTGCGGCCCTGCCCTTTGCGTGCGGCCTTGGTCTGCGGGATGGGCATCCCTACGCCGCCGGACTTCGTGGCAACGTCTTCCTCTTCGTCCGTCGCTTCCGGCATGTCGTGTATGAGCGCGCCGCCCGAACGCTTCGAGAAGACGAGCTTCGTGCCGGCGTCGTTCAAGTCCACGCTGACAAGGTCGCCCAGGCCGACCTGATCCGTCGCAACCAGATTCGACAGGGGGTAGACCAGGAACCGCTCGATGGCTCGCTTCAGGTGGCGCGCGCCGTACTTGTAATCAATGCCCTCCTTCAAGAGCATGTCCTTGGCCGCGTCCGAGCACTGGAAGACGAACTTTGTGCCCGCGCCGAGCATGATGCGGTCCTGCACGGCCTGCAATTCGAGGTCGAGAATCTGCCGCAGGTGGTGCTCCTTCAGGGAGCGGAAGACGACGACCTTGTCAATGCGGTTCATGAACTCCGGCGAGAACTTGCGCCGCGCCGCCTCGACCGCCGTGCGGTAAATCTTCTGGTCAACTTCCGTGTCCGAAGGGTCCTTCGTGCCCTTGCCTGGAGCGAAGCCGATGCCGCCGGAGATCAATTCAGACATCTCGCGCGCGCCCAGGTTCGAGGTCATGATGACCATCGTCTTGGAGAAGTCCACACGCCTGTTGTCGCCCAAGGTCAGCGTCGCCTTATCCAGGATGCCGAGCAGGAGCTGCCATAAGCTATCAGAAGCCTTCTCAATCTCGTCGAAGAGGACGAGCGAGAGCTTGGTTTCCTCCGTATGCATGCGGTCCAGGTTTTCCTGCGTCAGCATCGGGGAGGTTTCGCGGTGGCCGAGGTAGCCCGGAGGGCTGCCGATAAGCTTCGCTATCTCGTGCGAATGCTGAAACTCCGCGCAGTCAATCTTGACGACCGCGTTCGGGTCTCCGAAGAGGACTTCCGCTGCGGCTTCGATGACGCGGGTTTTACCTGAGCCCGTGGGTCCCAGAAACAGCATCGTGCCGACGGGGCGGTTCGGCGGGTTCATCCCCGCCAGAAAAATCTGGTACAGGCCGCTCATGCGGCGCACGGCGCGCTCCTGGCCGACAATGCGGGCCGTCAGCTGTTTTTCAAACTCCTGCGCGCGCGGACTTTTTTGATCCGGGTCGAGGAAGACCGTTTCCATTATTTGATTACCCTTTTCCATTTCCATTGTCGCTAACATGGTCGTCCTCCGTTCCATGAGCAGCTATTGCTAGTCGGCGTCGGCCTCTTTGAGAAGGACTTGGGAAGCCGACCGCAAGTGGTTCGGCTCCGGCCTCTCATGGCCGCGCCCACCGATGCTCATGCAAAGAACGAACCGCTGTCGTCTTGGATGCGTTCCCGCGGGCCTCTGTTTGCTTTTGGCTCACACCGGGAGCGGCGGACAAATTTACACCAGACGCTATATATACGACTCCGCCCTGATTGTCACCACAAAATATTCTAGGAAATAAAAGGCAAAGGTCCAAAGTGGGCTCTGTTTGAGGTCGCTCGCGCTGACAATTAGCGGCAGCGTGCGGATGACAATATCTGTCCGGCGGCAAGTTTTGTCACCCGCAGGTGCGGGAAAAATTGCACCTTATCGTCGCGAACTTTGACGAAAAGAGGCGAAAAATCGAAGGGGGCGCGTGACTGCTCACGCGCCCCCTTCGATACCAACTCTTACCAAATTTCTCAGTCGTAGTATTCCAGCCCCAGATGCGTAATCAAGTCTTCACCGCGGAGGTGGCGCAGCGTGTTCTTGAGCTTCATCAGTTGGATGAAGATGTCGTGCTCGGGGTAGAGGCCGGGCGCAGTCTGCGGCGACTTGAAGTAGAAGGAGAGCCATTCCTGTACGCCCTTCATCTCGGTGCGCTGTGCCAAATCCAGGAAGAGCGCGAGGTCCAGGACAATCGGCGCGGCCAGGATCGAGTCGCGGCAGAGGAAGTCCACCTTGATCTGCATCGGGTAGCCGAGCCAGCCGAAGATGTCTATGTTGTCCCAGCCCTCCTTGTTGTCGCCGCGCGGCGGATAGTAGTTGATGCGGACGACGTGCGAGAAATCCTTGTAGAGCTGCGGGTAGACTTCCGGCTGTAGGATGTACTCCAGGACCGAGAGCTTCGACTCCTCCTTCGTCTTGAAGGACTCGGGGTCGTCGAGCACCGCGCCGTCGCGGTTGCCGAGGATGTTGGTGGAGAACCAGCCGTCGAGGCCGAGCATCCGCGCCTTGAGCCCCGGCGCGATGATCGTCTTCATGAGCGTCTGGCCGGTCTTGAAGTCCTTGCCGGCGACCGGGACGCGGTTGCGCTGCGCCAGGTCGAGCATGGCGGGGAAGTCCACCGAGAGGTTCGGCGCCCCATTCGCGTACGGCACGCCCTCCTTCAGGGCGGCGTAGGCGTAGAGCATGCTCGGCGCGATGCTGTCGTCGTTGGCGTCGATGGCCGCCTCGAACGCCTCCAGCGACTGGTGCGCGGGGCCCTTCCTGATGTAGACCTCGGTCGAGCCGCACCACACCATCACGAGGCGATCGCAGCCGTGGGTCTGCTTGAAGCGACGGATGTCCTCGATCAGCTGCTGGGCGAGGTGGGCCTTCGACTTGCCCTTCTTCACGTTCGGCCCGCTCAGCTTCTTCA
>DATFCB010000767.1:0-2634 GCA_035253525.1 Pyrinomonadaceae bacterium
GCCGATGACGGCCGCCAGGAAAACAGAGAACAGCAGGATGAGAAGATTTATCTCCTGGCTGAGCGAGCTAAAGAGGATGAACTTGCCGTCGGCCGCGAAAAGTCCGGCGACGAACAAGAGCGAGTCGCCCGGCAGAAAGAACCCCGCGGCCAGCCCCGTCTCCGCGAACACCACGAAGACCAGGACGAAGTAACCGGCGGCTGCTATCGTCTCCGGGTTCAAATAATATTTGATGTTCTGCCAGAGTTCGTACATGAGTTTCAGGTTTCAGGTTTCAGGTTCTAAGGATTTAACTTGAAACCTGAAACTAAACGGACCAGCCGTAGTGGCCTATGAGCGGGACGAAGGCGCACGCGCCGTGGTCCTCGTGCTCGTAGCCTTTTTCAGTCCTGACGACGCGGACGAGACGCTGCGCTTCGCGCGTCTGGCCTGTAGGAATCACGAGGCGGCCCCCGACCTTCAACTGGGCGAGCAGCGGCTCGGGCACTTCGGGACCGCCCGCGGCCACGAGGACGGCGTCGTAGGGGGCGTGTGCACTCCACCCGAGCGTGCCGTCGAAGCATTTGACGGTCGCGTTATAGATACCGAGCTGGCGTATGCGCGCCTGCGCCTCGCGGGCCAGTTCCGCTATGCGCTCGATGGCGTAAACCTGCGCGGACAGACGCGCGAGCACGGCCGTTTGATAGCCGGAACCCGCGCCGATCTCAAGCACGCGGCCTTTGCCGTCCAGCTCAAGCAGCTCCGTCATACGCGCGACGATGAAAGGCTGCGAAATCGTCTGGTTGGCGGCGATGGGGAGCGCGTGGTCGCCGTAGGCGCGGCCCTGCAAGGCTTCGGGCACGAAGAGGTGGCGCGGCACGACGCGCATGGCGTCGAGCACGCGCGCGTCCGCAATGCCGTAATGCTTGCGCAGGCGCTCGATCATGCGCTCACGCGGGATGCGGTAATCGTTCTGGGATGTCGCAGGTCTGAGCGGCGCAGAACTCAAGCTCTTCTCCAAGAGCCGTGATAAGTGATAAGTGATAAGTGATAAGTAAAGACAGTAACTTTTACTTATCACTTATCACTTATCACTTATCACGGGCTTTGCACGACCTCGCTCGTGCTGATGTAGTTCCAGGCTTCGATGGCGGTCAGCGCGCGGTGGTCGGTCATGTCGCTCTTGAGCGGCGTGACGGAGATGTAGCCGTGCTCTATGGCCTGGTAGTCCGTGCCGTCCGCCGAGTTCGAGGCGAAGTATTCCTCGCCGATCCAGTAGTAGGGTTTGTTGCGCGGGTCTATGTGCTCGCTGATGACCGGGCGCGCGTTCTTCAAACCCTGGCGCGTGACTTTCACGCCCTTGATTTCGCCGCGGCTGGGGATGTTGATGTTGAGCAGCGTGCCCTCTGGCAACCCCTCCTGCAAGACCTTGCGCACGGCCGTGACGGCGAAGCGCGCGGCCTCTGTGAAGTTGAAGTTCTCGCGCGCGACGAGGCTGAAAGCTATTCCGGGGACGCCGAGGATGGTCGCTTCGAGCGCGCCCGCCACTGTGCCGGAATAGGTCGCGTCGTCGCCCAGGTTCCCGCCGTGGTTGATGCCCGAGACGCAGATGTCCGGCCGCTCCTCTTCGGGAATAATCTTGTGCAGGGCGAGTGTGACGCAGTCGGTCGGCGTGCCGTCCACGGTCCAGTGGCGCTCGTCAATCTGGCGTATGCGCAAGGGACGTGCGAGCGTCAGGCTGTGCGATGCCCCGCTCATCTCGGAGGCGGGCGCAACCGTGTACACGTCGCCGATCTCGGCGAGCGCCTCTTCGAGCTTGACGAGGCCGTCCGAGTGTATTCCGTCGTCGTTGGTGAGCAGGATTCGTGTCATCAGAAAAATAAACCGCCCCGTTCTTGGTGTGGCCGAAGAGGGAGAGCGCGTGGGCCGGACTTGTCTTGCCCGGCGTCAAACGCTCCACATTCGGCCACCGCGCACCTTTGGACGGTTTACCTGCTTTAATAGAGAACTTCGGAAGTTAGTCGCGCGGGGGACGGGGGCGGCCCTTCTTCTTGTTGCGTTTGCGCGCCAGCGCCGACTTGAGTTTAGCCTTCTGGCCCGGCGGCATGAAGAAAGCGTGCTTCTTCGCGTCCTTAATAATCTCTTCGGTCATCACCCTGCGCTTGAAGCGGCGCAAAGCGCTCTCGATTGACTCGCCCTGATTAACGTTAACTATCGCCATTCATCTCTCCATCGAAACTAAAGTTTTCAGTCTTCAGTAGTCAGTTTTCAGTTTAAGGCGTATTTCCTTAAACTACAATTTACCATGCCACGGTCGCCCTCGGTCAAGCGAACGTGAACCCCGCGCTCATTCCCTCAAGGGAACGTCCGCAGGGTTCACCGGGACAGCCAGTTTACAGGCGTTCCCCGCCTTTACGCAACCGGCGCGGCCCCATTCAAAACTTTTTCCTGACGCCTGGATTGCGACTAAACCTGAAGCTCATCGTTGAGGATAAAAGCTTCAGGCTTAACTGATTCCGCAGTCGAACCTTTTGTGGAATAATATCACGCCGCCGAATACGGCCTGATATTACAGACCCTCTGGTTGTAAGATTAAGGTGAGTTATGAAAAGTTTCTCTCGAATATTTGCAAGCATCATTATCACGCTCTTTTTT
>DATFCB010000768.1:0-2445 GCA_035253525.1 Pyrinomonadaceae bacterium
AGTACGTACGACCTCGAACGCGACTTCGGGTTGCCTTCGGCCGTCGCGGTCGTCACCGGCACGTCGCGCGCGGGCCGCGAGTTCGTCATCGTCTCGTCGAGCGGCTATTACAACTTCGACAACTCTTCGGACCCCGACAACGAGCCTTCGGCGGGCGTCGTCCTGCTCGTGCGCGACGCCTCCACAGGCGGGTTCGATAATTCGCGTTCGCGCTCGCTAATTCGCGTCGGCAGCAACGAGTTGAACAACGCCAACGCGCTCGCGCTCCTCCCGAACAACGACCTGCTCGTCGCAGACTTCGACTCCAACGAGCTGCGCATCGTCCGCGACACGGACGCCGACGGCATCCCGGACAAACTCGACGCCGTTCCCTACTATCAATATCAATTCTCGGACGACGCGCCCTTAGACATCGCCGCCAACTCGCGCGGCGTGGTCTTCTCACACTCGGCCGGCAACGACACGGTACTGCTCGCGCTCTACGACACGGACGCGAACAATTACGCTGACCGAGACGAGGTGGCCGCCCTCGCGCTCTCGATTGATAACAACCTGATCTTTCACGGGCTGACCGTTGACCGCGAGGGCACCGTCTACGTCATCATCGACGCCTCCGGTTCGGCCGACCTTGCAGCCTCCGGCGGCAATCTTGGCACACCGTTCGTCTACGCCTTCCCGGACCCCGCGCTCAACGGCGTGCTTCGCGACGGCGCAATTTTCACAGAGCCGGACGACCCACAGAGGCAGGCGCTCTCGGGCCTGGCCTTCGGCGTCGAGACGGTGCTTCAGCCTGTCGCCCACCTGACGATGACCAACAGCGCGAGCCTTCGCGGCAGCGGGACGAAAGCGGGCCTTGCGAGCATACGCGGCGCGGGATTGACGCGCGGCCTGAGCGGGCGCACCGAGGCGGAAGCCAAGGCGCGCGGCGTCAGCGTCACGCTCGAAGGGCGCTTGGTCCCCGTGCTCTCCTTCAACGATTCGCAAGTCAACGTCTACGTCCCCGAAGCGGCGGGCGCGGGCGTCGGCTCGGCGGTCGTCTACGTCAACGGGAACGTCATCGCGGCCGACGACGTAGTAATCGCGAACGACAACCCGGGTCTTTTCACCGCAGCGCAGAACGGGGCCGGCGAGGCAATCGCGCTGCTCGTCTCGGGGATGAAATACACGCGCGGCCCCTTCAACGCGAAGACGGACGGGCTGCCCACGGTCATCGCGCTCATCGGCACTGGCTGGCGCAACTCGCTGCCCGTGCGCGTCACGATTAACGGCAAGCCCGCGACAGTCGAATACGCGGGTCCGTCCGGCGGCTTCAACGGCCTGGATCAACTCAACGTCCGCATCCCCGCTGGCGTCATCGGAACTGTGCCAGTCGTCGTCACGACCGCCAGCGGCGCGAAGAGCCGCGCCGACGTTGTCATCACCATCAAGTGAGGTTCAAGAGTCAGTCTCAAAACTCAAGCTACCAATTCACTCAACTCCTTTGCGGCTTTGCGCCTCCAGCGTGAAAAATCCGTCTCACGCAAAGGCGCAAAGCCGCTAAGAAATGCAACGGGTTTTGAAACTTGCCCTGCGGCTCATTTCAAGTTTTTCAGGACACGGATGGTTTCCGGGTAGAGGTCGTCGAGTGTGCCGTAGAGCGCGCCGGTCGTCTTGACGGGCTTGAGCCGGGCGATGGGGTCGTCGCCCGCGTCCGTGAAATCAAGTTCGCCCGTCCCGGCCCTGAGATTGAGATTGGTCAGAAGCGACGTGGAGGTCAGGAAGTAAGCCTCGTCGCAGGAGCGGCCGTCAATGCCTGGAATCTCCTTGTAGAGAATGACCGGGAGGAAATCAAGCTGCGTGATGGTTTGGCCTTCGACCTGGGCCGTGGCGCGCATCACCTCGCGCCCGTTGCGCGTGACGCGGGCGCGCACGCGTCCCCCCGCCTCCGTCAATTCCGTCTGGCCCAAAACGGCGGGCCACCCCTGCACCTCGCGGTAACACGCGAGGCTCGCGTCCGTGCTTGTGTAAAGATACGGGACGAACTGGCCCGTGTAGTCGCCATAGCGCACGGGGATGCACGGCATAGCGAAGTTGTGCGCCCCCATGCCTGTCACCGACGGGCAGAGGAAGAAGCACATCGCCACCGCGTTGCCGGGCAGAGGCTCCAACTCGCGCGGCAGCACCTCGCGTATCGCAGCCTCGTCCGCCTCGTAAGAGATGATGAGGACAACGTCGTCCACGTACTGGTAAGGCGGCAGCCCGTACAGCGGCTTCAAAAACGGCAGCCCGCGCGGCCTCTCCGCACTCAGCACAACATCGCCACCGCGATAATCTCTCTTCTCGTCGCTCATGTCTGTCTCCTAAAACATTTCAGCGCCGTAGGCGCGGCGGAAATTAGCCGGTAAGGCAACCGCCGGAGAGGATTGAAAATTATACGAGGACTGATGGAGCGCTGGATTCTCCCGC
>DATFCB010000769.1:0-12121 GCA_035253525.1 Pyrinomonadaceae bacterium
CGGCGGCCTCTTCGATGAGCGTCCGGCGGTCCATCGGCTTGGCCGAAAGAATCTGCCCGATGCGCCCCTGCTCGATGATGGCATAGTGCGCGCCCGAAAGACCTGTGCCGGAAAATAAGTCCTGTATGTCGCGCAGACGGCAGGCGCGGTTGTTGAGCAGATACTCGCTCTCGCCCGAGCGATAGAGCCTGCGCGTCACGGAGACCGACTCGCCCGGCGCGAACTCCAGCGCCAGACGGCTCGGCCGCCAGTGCCGCTTGTGATGAATTTTTGGCGCGACCGCTTCGGCAGCAACAATCTCCGGGACGACCGCAGACGCTTCGGTTCCGGCGTCCACCGCCTGCGACGCTTCAGCGCCTTCGGCAGACGGAGCAGCTTCCGCATCGGCCACAGCGTCTGAAGGCGGCGGCTCTGTCGCCTCCGCCGTTCCCGCGCCGACCGTCAGTTCCTCTATGTCAACGGCCTGGTCGTCTATCTCTTCGAGTGTGGAGTCAATGTCTTCTATGTCAGGCTCGTGCTCGACGGTTTCGTCGCGCATCATGTGCAGGACGACCTCGGCCATCCCGCTCGGCTGGCGGTTGCGCGAGCCCTGGAAGATAACGTCTTTCATCTCCGCGCCGCGCAGGTGCTTGATGCGCTGCTCGCCCAAGACCCAGGCGATGGCGTCCGCGACGTTAGACTTGCCGCAGCCGTTGGGGCCGACGACCGCCGTGATGCCGTCGCCTGTGAAGACGATTTCCGTGTGATCCGCGAAGGATTTGAAGCCGGTGATTTCTAGGCGTTGAAGTTTGAACATGCGTGCATCTGAAGCGAACGGCCGGCCCGAGGGTAAAGAGAACAACAAGCGCAGTCCCTAGAGCGCGACGTACAAGAGGCACACTATATGTTGGACTTCGCGGGAATGTCAACCAATGCTTCAGGCCAAAGGGGGTTACTGTTGCAGGCGGCAGATTTAGTCCGACTGCGGACGTGCGGATTGGAAGACAGGCACCAGGTTCTTCTTAGCGCCTTTGCGTCTTTGCGTGAAAAAACTAAATCACTCACGCTGGAGGCGCAAAGACGCAAAGGGGTTGAGCAAAGTGCGGTCTTGAGGTCTTATTCGCTCTCACCGTTCTACCAAATCGGGCCGGGCGTAAAGCACCAGCGTGACGCCGGGGCGCAGGGGGTAGGAATTGACGCGGACGTAGCGGTCGCCCAAGACCTGCTGAAGCTGCGCGGGCTTCTCTATTTCCTGGCTCTCGGAACTGACGACCATGACACCGTTGACGGAAACCAAAGTCCCGTCATCCCTCTCCAAGTACCCGAAAAAACCCGCGTGCTCGTATTCGCGCAAATACCAGGGCAGCGGCCAATACTCGTTCGCGATAATCGCAATGTTGGTCTTCCTGCCAGTCCCGGCGCGCTGTGCCAATTCCTCGATCTTATTGACCAGCGCGAGAAACCCGCGGTAGGTGTGCGCGTAAACGTAAGGGTATTTCTCGTCGTCGTAGTGAGAGAGGTTGAGGCTGACCATTTGCACGCCGGAGACGGCGAGCGCCGCCAGGGCGACAACGAGGGCCGCGAGGCGCAATTGCCACTCCCGGCCCAGGTGATAAAGCTCGTTGACGGCGTAGCCGCTGATGACGGCCAGCGGGACGGTGAAGCTGATCATCAGCCAGGGCGTCTTGTAGGGGATGAGCGAATAGGCCGCGAGGATGCCGAAGGCCCACGCACCCGCGAAGACGCCGAAGCGGTGGCGGCGAATCAAGGCCGCGATTGAGCCGGCCGCGCCCAATAGCAGGAGCGGCGCTTGCTCCTGCCAGAGCCACCAGAGATAAGTGTGCCACGGATGGCCGTGCTCCTTCGTCCCGGTTTTGGCCCAAACTTGCAAAGACTCGATGGCGTCGCCCACCCCTTTCCAGTTGGTGAAGAAAGAGGAGTAGAAGAGGACGTTGATGAAGATGAAGAGCACGAGCGCGAGCCCCGCCATCGGCGCGACATTGTTGATGCCGCCGAGCCTTTCGAGCGCGCCCGGCCGCTCCTCGCGCGGCCCCTTGCGCTTCTTATTCTTTCCTTGTCGGCCCTGCTTCTCCCACGGCACGCCGCCGCCACGGCCCGTGAGCTTCATGTAAGCGACGCTGACGGCCCACGCGAGGCCGAGGACGACGAGCGAGATGAGCGCCGTCTCCTTCGTCGCCGTCAGGAGCGCCGCCGAGATGGCCGCGAGCAGCAGGTAGACGGGGTCAGTCGTCTCCCAGTAGCGCAAGGCAGCGACGACAACGCCGAGGGTGAAGAAGACGAACTGCGTTTCGTGTATGAAGTAGCGCGAGACGTAAACGTCTCCGGGCGAGAGCGCTATGAGCGCGGCGGCCGTGAGCGCGCCGACGGCCCCAAGGTTTCGGCGCAGCTTGAGCGCCAGCCAGACGGTGGCGACGCCGAAGAACGCGGGCACGAGGCGGACGGCAATCGTGCCCAGGCCCGGCTCGCCGAAGAGAAACGCTTTCAGCTTCGTGACGGCGAGCGCGAAGTAGTAGAGCGTCGGGCCGTGATAGTTATTCGGGTCGTATTTGTAGATGCCTTCGCGGTAGAGGGTCGTCAGGAAGAAGCCGTTGACGCCCTCGTCGTGGTGCATGGGTTTGAGGCCCAGCGCGTAGACGCGCACGAAAGCGGCTGCGGCGAGAATCAGGAGGCTCGCGGCCCACCAGACGCGCGGCGAAAGGCCAGCGTCTTCGCCTACCTGCTCAGGCGGCGCGCTCTCCGTTGCGTCAGCAGGATTGCCTGCCACGACAGTCGCCTTACGGTCGCGCGATTTTGTAGAGCCTGTATTCACCCGTTTCCCCAACCAGCTCGAAGCGAGAAAAGAAAGCGTCGTTGACGGGCGCGTCACGCCGCTCGTGCGGCCCGACCACGACGAACTCGACGTTGTACTTCGCCAGTAACTTTTCGGCGTCGCGGCCGCCCGCGTAAATACGCCTGACCTCGCGCCAGCGGTCCTCGTAGCTGATGCCGTGCGAGCCTATGTGACCTGGGTAGCCCATGATGGAGCGGCGGCCCGTCAGGAAAATCGGCGTGTCGAACGTAGGCTCGTGCAGGATGGTCGCGCGCGGGCGCGACACCTCCTTGACCGTTTCGGCGAACCTCACGCCGTCGGCGTCGAAGATTCTGAACTCCGCCGCGCGCGACGCCACGCTCCAAACGTCGAGCGCGCCCGCGAGCACGAGAGTCAGCAGCAGCGCGACCGCGCCTGCCTGCATTGCCCGACTCCCGCGCATGAGGCGCGCCAGCAGGAGCGCGACGAGCGGCACGGACGCGAGGAACCAGTAATAGAGAACCTTGATATTGTCCCACACCCACGGCGCAAGTTTAATCAAATTCGGGATGATGAAACAAAGCGTGAACGGCAGGTAGAAGAGCAAGAGCCTGCGCGGGACGAGGGGTTTCGTCGTGTCGCCTTCGCGCTCGCGCCAGAGGAGCGCCGCCGCGATAAGCGGGATGAACAGCCCCGTGTTCTTGAACCAGAATTGCAGGACGTTCTCTTCGCCGTGGTCCCAACCGAAGCTCCAGCCGAAGAAATCCGACGCGCGCACGGAGCTGCCGTGCGTCGCCCACCACATCTGCGGCGCGGCAATGAGCATCGCGACGGCGAAGAAGACCGCCCACGCGCGCCAATCCTTCAGCCCCGTCAACAGCGCCACGCCCGCTCCCACCATCATCACCACGACGAAGCTGTGCGCGTGGACGAGCGGCAACAACCCGGCGACCGCGCCCGCCGCGGCCATCCGCCGTGCGGAAGGAGAAAGGAAAAAGGAGAAAGGAAAAAGTGAAGCTGAAGAAGACGAAGAATGCGGCGCTGGGTTTTTTGTTTTCTTACTTTTGCCTTTCACCTTTTGCCCTTTGCCTTCTTCGTCGCTTCGAGACAAAGCCCACCAGACTGTGAAGACGATAAGAGCGAGCGGGAAGCCGAGGAGGATGCCGCGCTGCGGGATGAGAAGCGTTGTTAAGGAATTGCCCCAGCGGTAGCCGGTGTCTGGTGTGATGCTGTATTGCTGCGGCAAATCCATCAGAATCCCGAAAAGACCCTTCGTTTCCCAGCGCGGGTCGTTCCATAGTTGCCAGAAGCCGAGGCCGCCGCTGAAGAGGACGAGCGCGGGCGCGATCAGCCCCGCCACCCAGTCGCGCGTCAGCTTCCAGGTGAAGCGGTGCAGGACGCCGACGAACGCGAGGCCGAGCACGTAGTTTTCCAGCATCAGCGCCTGCCGCAACGTCGCCCCGGCGCGTACGAAACAGGCCGCGATGAAGTCCGTCACAAAAGGATAGGTGAAGCGCGCGCCCGCGAACGTAGGGTCTTCGGGCGGGAAGTTCGCGCCGTCCGCGAAGCTCGTGATGATGCTCAGGTGAAAAGGTAGGTCGCCGTAGTTGTTCTGCACGCCGGTGTAAATCCCGTCCGCGCGCTCAAACATCGCGCGGTCGAAGACCAACCACAGCAGCACTGCGACGAACACGTAGAAGATGAAATGGACGCTCGACTGCCGCGTGGGGTGCAGCACAGAGCGGTGAGCCGCGCGCGCAGCCTCGTGGAAATCCTTGTTCACAGCGGCCCGCAGCCGCGCCCTCGCGAGCAACGCGAGCGGAGAGGCGACGACGGCGGCCGTCAGGACGAGCGCGGCGGAACTGAGGCCGATGACTGAAGCGACTATGAAGCCGATGAGGCCGAGCGCGGCGAAGCCCACACACGCGCCCATGCAGAGGCGTGCCGCGAGCGGCGCGTCCTCTTCCCACAGGTAAGTGAGCAACGCCCCGCCCGCAATCGCAATCAAGGCTAACGCCAGAGCAATCAGCATAAAGATTAGTCCAAAGTCCGAAGTCCGAAGTCCAAAGTCAGGAAGCCATGAGAAGCCTTGAACTTTGGACAATGGACTTTAGACTTTGGACTCCCGCCCGGATTATACGATGCGTGTCAACGATGCGTGCAAAGCCACGGGGGTTATCAACGGCACTTTGCAGTATAATCGCTTACATCTTCCCTCTTCAGAAGGGAGTCCTTTATGACTGGCCCGAAATTTCCGAGAAGGACGCTCGTCTGCCTCTGCGTGCTCGCGTTCGCGTGCGTGCCGAACGTCCTGGCCCAGAGCGATTCCATACACGAGGTGGAAGTTTACCTGCGGGCGAGGAGCGCTTCGGTGAACGGGGTGAACGTCCGGCTGATACGGCAGTCAGGGATGATGCCCGTCGCGAACACTTTCAGCAACCAGGACGGGCGAATCAAGTTCACCGGCCTGCTGCCGGGCGAATATGTAGTCGAGACAAGCGAGAGTGACAAGTTCGAGGCGACGGCGACGCGCGTGACGGTGCGCCCTATCGAATTCACAGAGCCCAAGCCGACGAGCGTGAGCGTTTACATTGATCTTCCGGCGCGCAAAGGACCGGAGCAGGCCGCCCCCGGCGTCGTCCTCGCAGACGTTGACCTCAAAGTTCCAGACGCCGCCCTCAAGCGTTACCGCAAAGGCATGGAAGCCCTGCGCGCGGGCAACCGCGACGACGCGACCGAAGAGTTCAAGGCCGCCGTCAACGCTTACCCGCAATACTACGCCGCGCGCCTCGAACTGGGGCGGCAACTGCGCGCGCAGCTTCTTTTCGACGAGGCCGAAGCAGCGCTCAGGCCGCTCGGCGAGATTGCCCCCAAACGCGCCGAGCCGCGCATAGAATACGCCATAGTTTTGCTCGCCTTGAAACGGCCCAAAGAGGCGGCCGGCCAGTTGCGCAAGGCGCTTGAGCTGGAAGAGACCAACTGGGTGACACACCTGCACCTCGGCTGGGCCTTGCTCGAAACAGAGCCCGCGGAGGCCGAGCGCTATTTTCGTCGCGCACTCGAACTGGACGAGCGGAAGGCCGCGCAGGCGCACCTCTCGCTGGCGCGACTGGCCTACGCCAAAGGGCAGCGCCAGGACTCCATACGCCACCTCGAAGCCTATCTCACGCTCGCGCCCGACGCGCCCGATGCCCCGGCCGTGCGCCAGCTTGCCAGGCAACTGCGAAGAAGTGATAAGTGATAAGTGATAAGTGATAAGTGATAAGTGAAAAACCGCCTTTCTTTTTCTTATCACTTATCACTTATCACTTATCACTCTCTTATTGTGATGTTGAGACAGAATCGAAAGCTGTGGCCGTGGCTGACTGTCGTCGTGATTGTGGTGGCGGCGGTGTTTCGACTGCGCAGTCAGGGGCGGCTGTGGTTCTGCTCATGCGGCTATTTGCTTCCGTGGTCGAGCGACGCGTGGAGCGCGGACAACTCGCAGCATCTGTTCGACCCTTACAGCTTCACGCACGTCCTGCACGGGTTCCTGTTCTGGTGGCTCCTGACCTGGGCCTTGCCACGCGTGCCCGTGGCCTGGCGATTTTGTCTCGCGATTTCACTTGAAGCCCTGTGGGAAGTCGTCGAGAATGCAAACTTCGTCATCGAGCGATACAGAGAGGCGACGCTGGCGCTGGGTTATCAGGGCGACACTGTCGTCAATTCGCTCGGCGATATTCTGATGTGCGCCCTCGGGTTTCTGCTCGCGCGGCGCATAGGTTGGCGACGCTCGCTCGCCCTATTCGTCTTGACGGAAGTCGTGCTGCTCGTCTGGATCAGGGACAGCCTGCTCCTCAACATCCTGATGCTGCTCTACCCGCTTGAGGGAATCAAGGCGTGGCAGGCCGGGCACTGAGAAGCTTAATTTTAACCACGGAGGATGAGAATGGTTGAGGCAAAGAGTAGTTCGACGGACGTGTGGCCGAGCTTGCCGCTCGAAGAGTGGAAGGACACCTACGCCACCTTGCACATGTGGGCGCAGATCGTGGGGAAAGTCCGCCTCGTCCTGAGTCCGAAGATTAACCACTGGTGGCAGGTTCCGCTCTACGTCACGGCGCGCGGGCTGACGACTTCGCCGATTCCGCACGGGACCGGCGCTTTCGAGATTGACTTCGACTTCATAGACCATCGACTGCTCATCGGAACCAGCGACGGAAGCGAAAAGGTCATAGAACTTCGGCCGCGCACGGTCGCGGACTTTTATCAGGAGTTGATGCGCAGCCTCGGCGCGCTCGGCATCGAAGCCAGGATTACGGCCCGTCCGGACGAAGTGCCGGACCCGATCCCCTTCGCCGAAGACCGCGTGCACGCCGCTTACGACCCCGAGTACGCCAACCGCTTCTGGCGCATACTGGTTCAAACAGACCGCGTGTTCCGCGAGTTTCGCGCGCCGTTCGTCGGCAAGTGCAGCCCCGTGCATTTCTTCTGGGGCAGTTTCGATCTGGCCGTGACGCGCTTTTCCGGGCGTCGCGCGCCCGAGCGCGAAGGCGCGGATAGCATCACACGCGAAGCCTACTCGCACGAAGTCATCAGCCACGGGTTCTGGCCCGGCAGCGGCAACATACAATACCCGGCCTTCTACTCTTACACGGCCCCCGCGCCCGAAGGTCTGCCGCAAGCCGAGGTGCGCCCGGCCGCCACCTTCTACAACCCCGAGACGGGCGGCTTCGTCCTGCCCTACGACGAAGTCCGCCTGGCCGCGTCGCCCGACGACGCGCTGATGGAATTTTTACAGAGCACCTACGAAGCCGGCGCGAACTTAGCAAACTGGGACCGCGCCTCTCTGGAAAGAACGCAAAGCTGACAATTGACTCAATCCCTTTGCGTCTTTGCGCCTTGGCGTGAGGAAAGTTTCTCGCTGGAGGCGCAAAGACGCAAAGGAAGGAGTCGGATGTTAGAGGGCTTCTCTCAAAAGCGAATTGCCGCTCGACGTTTGCGCGGCTGGACAGCGGCGCGCCCGGCGGTGTAAAAAATTTAGTTTAATCTCAATGCGCCGATTCGTTCTGAGGGGGTCATACACATGCTTCGCGCCGGTATCGTCGGTCTGCCGAACGTCGGCAAGTCCACACTCTTTAACGCGCTCACGTCGCAGTCTGCGGCGCTCGCGGCCAACTACCCGTTCGCCACCATCGAGCCGAACGTCGGCGTCGTCGCCGTGCCGGACGAGAGGCTTGAGCCGCTCGCTAAGCTCGTCAAGACGAACACGATTGTCCCCGCGACGGTCGAGTTTCTGGACATCGCGGGGTTAGTGCGCGGCGCGTCCAAGGGCGAAGGTTTGGGGAATCAATTCCTCGCCAACATACGCGAGACGGACACGGTCGTGCAGGTCGTGCGCTGCTTCGAGGACGAAGGCATCGTCCACGTAGAAGGCTCGATTGACCCGCGCCGCGACATAGATACGATTCAGATAGAACTGGCGCTCTCGGACCTCGCCACGGTCGAGCGCCGCCGCGAGCGCGCGCAGAAGACGGCCAAGAGCGGCGACAAGACCGCGCGCGCCGAGCTTGAAGTGCTGGACAAAATCCAGCCCGCGCTCGAAGAGGGCAAGCCCGCACGCGTCGTCGAGTTGACGGACGACGAGCGCGTAATCGCACGCGGCTTCTTCCTGCTGACGACGAAGCCGACCATCTACGCCGCCAATGTTGACGAGGCGACGCTCGGCGAGGGCACGGAAGGCAACGCTCACGTCCGCGCCGTGCGCGAGATTGCCGAGAGTGAGAACGCGGAGTTCGTCGTCATCTGCGCGCAGCTTGAAGCGGAGCTGGTCGAGCTGCCGCCCGACGAGCGCAAAGATTATCTCGAAGCGCTCGGCGTCGAAGGCAGTGGCGTTGACCGTTTGATTAAGAGCGCCTACCGCCTGCTCGGCCTGATGTCATTTTTGACGGCAGGCGAAAAAGAGGTCCGCGCCTGGACTATCCCGCAGGGCACGCGCGCCCCGCAGGCCGCTGGCACAATTCATACAGACATCGAGCGCGGCTTCATCCGCGCCGAAGTCATCTCCTACGAACAACTCATGCGCGCAGGCTCTTACGCCGCCGCGCGCGAACAGGGCTTACTGCGTCTCGAAGGCAAAGACTACGTCATGCAGGAAGGCGACGTGGTGCATTTCCGCTTCAACGTATAGCCCACCAGGAAACAGAATTTCGCAGAGCAATGCCATGGAAGCTAAAAGCCCTGCACTTTGGCTCTCTGCCTCTACGCCGGCCATGCGCCAAGCGGCGGGCGAGCGGCGTACGCCTCAGCATTGACTCCGGCGCTGTTCCCGGCCTATTGTTCTACTTCGCGGCCTGGACCAATCCCAACTAGCCTGCGCCCTGCCGCATGTCACACGCGGCCGCACGCACCAATGCGGCCACCCTTTTTACTTCAGCCCAGGAGTTCTCGCCCATGACGATAATCAAACGCCACACCCTCTTCTTCGCTCTCAGCTTACTCGCGTTCTCCATCAATGCCTTCGCCCAAACGCCCGCGATCGAAGTCTCCACAGACAACGAGGCGGCCGAGTTCTCCGCCCGGGGCGAGACGCGGAAGGTGCAGGTCGAGGTCTACGCGCCCTCCGGGGAGTTGGTCTTCGAGACGGCAGACTCCGACGGACAATCCATCCGCTGGGCGATGGTCAACCGGAAGGGCGAAAGAGTGGCGGACGGAGTCTACCTGGCTACGATTACGGTTGTGGACTCCGCGGGGAAGAAGCGCAAGCGAATCGAGCAGATCACGGTCAGCAGCGAGCGGCAGACATTAACGGCGGCCGCGGCCGGCACTTCCCCGACGCCGGACGCCCCCGTGACGACGACCGTCAACGGCACGGCCGGGAGGCTGGCGAAGTTCACCGGTGCCTCGACCGTCGGCAACTCGGCCGTCACCGAGGGCGCGGGCAAAATCGGCGTCAACATCGCGCCTTCGGCCACGCTCCAGATCAACGGGTTGCAGCCCGCCCCCCTGGCTAACAACGGGACGAACGCCCCCGTGCTCTTGCAGACCACGGGCGGCAAGGGAGGCAACACGACCGCCGCGGGCAAAACGGCGGGCGCAGGGGCCAGCATCTCGCTCGTCGCGGGTAACGGAGGGGACGGTCCCTCGGGCAGCTTCCTGGGCAAGGGCGGCTCGATCACTCTACAGCCCGGCTCGGGGGGCACGGTGCCGGGGGCGGGCGGCAAGAACGTGACCGGCAACATCCTGCTCGCGCCCTCGGGCGTGGGTAACGTCGGTGTCGGGACGACGGTTCCCGCATCGGTGTTGCACGTCGTGTCCGCCGGCACTACCCCGCCGCGCCTCCAATCCCCCGGCTCGACCAGCTCGACGAGTTTCGCCGCCGGGTGGGACTTCTACCACGGGACCGTGGGCAAAGGCTACGTCGGGGTTCCCGGGAAAGGGGTCGGGTCCCCCGCGCCGGGGGAGATGTTGTTGTATGGCACGACGGGGGTGAGGACCTCTTTGTGGGCGGGAGGCACGAGGGCTTTGACCGTCGAGCCGTACGGTAGTGTCATTATTGGCTCAAATCCTAATGCAGAGACATATGCGAAATTGGCGGTTTATGGCACCGTCGGCATAGGGACGGGTGACCCGTATGGGGGAAAGTTGCATGTCATCGCCGACACCTCAGCACCGGCCGGCTACTTCGACGGCGACCTGCGCGTCACGGGGACGATCAACCCGACCTCTGACCGCGCAGCCAAGACGGGCTTCGAGGCGGTCGATGGGCGCGAGATTCTCGCCAGGCTTGCCGGCTTCCCCATCCGGACGTGGAGCTACAAGGCGGACCGCCAGTCGGCGCGCCACATGGGGCCGACCGCGCAGGACTTCGCCGCCGCTTTCCAGTTAGGGCGCGACGACAAGAGCATCGCTACGGTGGACGTCGACGGCGTGGCGCTGGCCTCCATCCAGGCTCTCTACCAGTTGATGCTGGAAAAGGACAGGCAGATCACACAGCAGAACCAACGCATCAAGCGGTTGGAGGCGCAGCTCAATCAGGTGAGGCGCGCCGTCAGGCGGGGGCGTGCGGCGAGGAGATGAGACTTGCCCGCCCAAGGGTTCATCTTCTTTAGTCAGCGCAAGGTTTTCAGCCGGCGCTTATCTTCTCACTAGCACAGGCTGATTTCGAGGGCGTTTTGTATGTAACCCTGTGTGCGGCGCAATGTTCATTCACTCTCCTCATAGCGCAGTCTGGCGAGTATCAATTACCTATAGCCACTTGCAATTGAGTGTGAGCCAGAGAAAGTCTCACGCCAAGACGCCAAGGCGCAAAGGAAAGAGTTTCGTTTTCTTTGCGCCTTTGCGTCTTGGCGTGAGATGTTTTTCTTTAACCTACACTCAATTGCAAACCGATATAATTTCTCGCGTGATAAAAGTGCGCCTCCGCTTCAATGGTCTGAAGCCCGGCCCTACGCAGCCTAATCGCAGGAAGCAGCATGAAAGAAAAGCTATCCCGCGCTCCGGTTGGATGAATTGTCAGGCGGCTCGTGGACTCAGCTCAGTTCTTTAACATAACTCATGATGTCCTCACCGTAGCCAAGCCGTTTATAAACTTCCCGCGCATGAAAGTTTTTTACGAACACATTCAGCGTCAGCCATTTATAGCCCTGCCCGCGCGCCCATTCCTCTCCCTTCGCCATCAACGCTCGCCCGATGCCGCGCCCTTCACCTTCAGGCGCAACAACAACATCAGCAATATGCCCATGCTTCTCGCGGGTGTAATAGTCTGTGGCCGTCTTTAGATGAATGAATCCCAATGGCGCACCGCTTTCATTTTCCGCAACAAAGATGGCGACGCCGGATGAGGGTGCGGATAAACTCTCAGAGAGCACTTGCGTATCAGTGGTCGTCATTTGCGTGACATCACGCCAGGATGGAGGCCCAAACTCGACGAGGCGAGGAAGCAGCGAAAGGATAAACTCTTTGTCCTTGAGCATCGCAGGACGGATTTGTATGTTGGAATTGGCACTCATGCTTGTTCAATAATACAGACGCTCCAAGTAGTCACGTCAATGTTGCCGCCTGACGCTGTAATTAACCGGCGAGCAAACAAGGTGAATGATAAAAGACCGCCTAATTGCGAGTCGGGTTGAAAGATGGGTTGTTCGGCTGCGCCTCGGCGGATACTTGGCAGTATTTCATTACCAACTCAAATACTTCGTCAGTCCTCGCATCAATACCGGAGAGGTTGAGGTTGAAATCCGTAAATCCTAAACTGCGATTCGCCGCGGCCATCGCGCGCTTTACCTTCGAGAGTTTCTGCGAATACTTCTCCGGGTTCTTCAACTCAAGGCAGATGAAATCATTACCGTAGATTGA
>DATFCB010000770.1:0-9661 GCA_035253525.1 Pyrinomonadaceae bacterium
TCAGTACTGCCGCAAGCGTTGGGGTTCACACTGTACTCGCCCGTGAAAGGCGCGGACTCGCTCGCCCCTACGCCCTGCTGGAACTGTTGCACGCGATTTCTTCTGACGAGAATCGCGCCGGTCTGCGCGTCAACGAAGTGCGTGTAGCCGAGGAGCTCCCCGCCGCGCACGCTCAGGAAGAGCGTCTCGTAAACGGGCCTGACGCCGGTCGGGGTCGGCAGCGCCCGCAGCCGTGCGCGCTGCGGGTAGGAGAAGCCCACGATCTTGAAAACGGTCCAATCGCCCTGCGTCAGCGTCTCCGACACGCCGCCCACGTCGGCTGCGCGGCCCAGGTTTTGCGCGGCCCTCAGCCAAGCCTGGTACGGCCCGATTGACGCAGCCACGGGCGCGTTGCGGTCGCCCGCGCACGAGGAGGAGACGTAGTAGACTTTATCGCCGACGACGCCGACGGCGATCAGGCCGTCCTCCGCCGCAGGCAGGTCGCCAAACTTCTGGCGGAAGAGGACCGAGTGCCCGTTGTAGCCGGCCATCTTCTGGTCGTTCAATAACTCAAGATTATTGAGGCCCACGTCGGAGAGGCGGAAGAGATCGCGGTGCTCGCTGATGAAGGCCCGCGCAACCTGGACCGCGTCGCCGGAGAGGCCGCTCGCCAGGTAGCCGTCGTACTTAATCATCGAGTGCACGGTCCCGAAGCGGTTCCAGCGCGTCGTTGCGCCGAGCGCGGACGCGGCGGATAACTGCGCGGCGGTGGGCGCGAGCGTGCCGGTGCGCTTGTCCAGGTTCGGCATCGCGGCCTGATTTTCGTGCACGAGCGCCTGGCCGAGAGCATTCAAAGGCGCGAGCGCCGTCAAGAGAGCGAACACCGTTGCGGTGAGAAACTGGCGCGACGCCCGGTTGAATCTACCGGCAACCCCTTCAGCGGTCCTCATGTTTAAGTCTCCTTTTAATCGTGTCGGTGTCGGCCGCGGCCGCGGCCCGGCCTGTCAAGTCTTGCGAGGTTCATTACGGTCAGTTGATAACGTGTGCAGATTAGCCGTGCCGGTTGAGGAATTCTTGAGGGATTCTTAAGTCTGGAAAGGCCGAAAGTTGAGGCCAGAACAGGCGAGATTTGCCCGCACTGGGCCAAATTTATTGTTTGCCTGAGATTCGAACGGCGAAGGAAGGAACCTTGTCAGCGGACGGTTGAGGAATCATTAGCTAACGGTTTTGAATTGTCGTTATTTCATAACAGAGTCGCAACATTCAAAAGGCGTAGACGCAAGCATCAGCGAGCGTGCCGGAGCGTGAGACAGCCCTGAGCACGCTCCCTGACGTTCGCGCCTCCGCCTTATTCTTCAGGGTCGGGGAAACAATCGCCGTCGCGGGTCGGGGAAGAAATCTTCTTTACTGCCGCGCGCTCATGCTTTACTCTGGCGGCGTTCGTCTGTCTCCTCTCTTTCACACTCGCGGAACTAATGGAATGCCTGTGCCAACAATGATGGTCAAAAAACTCTCGCATGCTCTTTTACTGCTGATGATTTGTGCCAGTGCGGCCGCCGCGCAGGACGGCAAGTGCACGTTGAAGCTCGCGGAGCTTGTTCAGCCGCCGGAGCTGCGCGGCTTTCACGTCGGGATGACGATTGAGGAGGTCAAGACGAGACTGCCGAAGGCGCAGTTGCGGGCGGACGAATTCGGCTTCGCATCACTCAACATTTTCCCTGACTACGAGGCGGGGATTGATAAAAAATCTTTCGAGGGCGTGCGGACAATCTCGTTGGATTTTCTGGACAACCGCGTCACGGCCGTGTGGATTGGGTACGACAAGACGTTCAAGTGGCAGACGATTGACGAGTTCGTACAGGGCGTCACGGCCGCGCTCAAGCTGCCTAACTCCTGGCGGACCAAATTCCGCAATCGCCTGATGGACTGCGCGGACTTCACCATCGCCGTCATCCCCGTCGGCGAAAGCCCCAGCGTCAAGATCACAAGCGACGCGGCGCGCGCAACGCTCGACCAGCGCAAGGCCGCCAAAGAAGAGACGGAGCAACCCTGACAACCCGACTCAAGACCTTTGCGCCTTTGCGTCTTTGCGTGAGGAAAATTTTCACGCCAAGACGCAAGGGTGCAAAGAAAACCGATGAGTTTCTTTTGCAAAGGAGAGACGAGAATGCTTAAAGAGTTCAGGGAGTTCATCAAGCGCGGGAACGTGTTGGATTTGGCCGTGGCCGTTATCCTCGCGGCGGCTTTTGGCAAGATTGTGACCACAATGGTCGAGGGCATCATCATGCCGCCCATCGGCCTACTCCTCGGCAAAGTTGATTTCGCCAGCCTCTTTCTGGTGCTCGGCTCGCCGGAACACGTGCCTGGCTCGCTCGCAGAGGCCAAGGCGCTGGGCGTCCCCGTCATAGCCTACGGCCAGCTCATCAACGACATCATCAACTTCCTCATCGTCGCCTTTGTAATCTTCCTCATCATCAGGGCGTACAACAGAATGAAGAGCAAGCGTGAGGAAGAAGTCACGACCAAAGACTGCCCGCGCTGCCTCTCGACCATCCCGCTCAAGGCCACGCGCTGCGCCGAATGCTGCGTTGACCTGCAAGCGGCATAGAAGGGATGAGGGATGAGGGATGAGGGATGAAGGAAAGCCCGTTGAATCAAAGATTCAGTGAGCGATTCACTCAACACCCTTTCATCCCTCATCCCTCATCCCTCATCCCTCCGCCCTCATCCCTTCCCTCTTGGCACTCGACTTGCCGCATGGTCTGATAGCACAGGTGCGCGTACTAATAGCGTGCATCGTTCTATTTCAGACGAACCAATTCGAGCAGAGGGAGAACGCTTTATGGACGCATTTGAACTGTTGAAGAAAGACCACGAGAAGGTGTCCGGCATCTTCGAGAAACTGGACGCAACGACCGAGCGCGGCGTCAAGACACGCGAGGAGCTGTTCATGCAGCTCAAGCAGGAACTGGACGTGCACGCGCGCATCGAGGAGGAGATTTTTTATCCCATCCTCAAAGAAGCCAAAGAGACTGAAGAGCTGACGCTTGAGGCTTACGAGGAGCACAACGTCGTCAAGCAGCTTCTGGCCGAGTTGGACGAGCTGCCGAAGGACGACGAGACGTGGGGCGCGAAGCTGACCGTCCTCAAGGAGAACGTGGAGCACCACGTCGAGGAGGAAGAGGGCGAGCTGTTCGACGGCGCGCGAGAAGTTTTGAGCCAGGAGCAGTTGGAAGAACTCGGCGCGCGGATGGAGGCGTCCAAGCAGGAACAGAAGAAAGCGTTGGCGGCCGGCTAAGCGCCACTGACAAAATCCGAGTAACCGTAGGGGCAGAGGATTTGTCCTCTGCCCCCTCGACACTCATCAAACACGGGCAGGGACAAGCCCTGCCCACACACAATTCTCGCCCGCGCAAGTGTAGTCGCTGTCTAATTGACGCAGACTCCCGCGACACCTTATTCTTTCATTGAACCCGTGGCCGACAGCGACCCCTAAATGCCTTTTGTCACCAGGGGCCGTGTCAAAATCTTGCATCACGCGCCTCTGTCGCTTGCGCAATTCGGCCCGCGCCGCGCGTTCTAGCCCTGCACTCGGAAGTGCGCCCCTTGTTGCTTTCTCGGTTTCCGGCGGCCGCACTCGTGCGAATCTTTTGTTTTCGGAAAAGGAGCCGGAGCCCCCAGCCTATGCGCGAATGCCCTCGGTGCGAACGCTGCTACGAAGACGAGGTGCTCGTCTGCCCCGAGGAGGGCGCGAACACCAAGTTGACGCTGCCGGGCGGGCCGCTGATGGCCGGGCGCTACCTCCTGGAAAAGCGTTTGGGCCGCGGCGCTATGGGCCAGGTTTATCTCGCGCGCGACCAGAATCTCGTGACCCGTCGCGTCGCCGTCAAGACCGTCCGGCCAGACATTCTCACAGACGAAGACATGCAGGAGGGCGAGGCCATCGCCCGCTTCGAGCGCGAGGCCAGAACGGCCGCCTCCATACGCCACACGAACGTCGTGGACGTGACCGACTTCGGCAAGAGCCCCGAAGGTGTCTTCTATCTGGTGATGGAGTACGTGCAAGGTGAAACGCTTCATCACCTCCTGCGCCGCGAGGGGACTTTGAGCGTCCACCGCACGCTCACCCTTTTGCGCCAGGTGGCCGCGGGCGTCGAGGCCGCGCACGACGAAGGCATTCTTCACCGCGATTTGAAGCCCGCCAACATCTTCATCATGCAGCCGAAGAAGAAGACGGCGACCGTCTCGAAGAACATGAGCGACGGCGTCGTCAAGGTCGGCGACTTCGGCCTCGCGAAGATCGTCAGTCAGGCCGTCGCGGACACGAGCGGCGTCTCGGGCAGCGGCCCCGCGTCGCGCGGCATCATCGGCACGCCCGAATACATGGCCCCAGAGCAGATGCAGATGGAGACGAAGCTCGACGCGCGAGCCGACGTGTACGCCCTCGGCGTCATCGCCTACCACATGCTCGGCGGCCGCCCCCCTTTCTCCGGCGAGCTGATGCAGCTCGTCACGCAGAAGATCATGAACGACCCGCCGCCGCTTTCGGGGCTGCGCTCGGACATTCCGAAGGATGTCGAGCGAGTAGTGATGCACGCACTCGAAAAGGACCCTGACCGGCGGCCCGCTACGGTCGCCGAGTGGCTCGAAGAGTTCGAGGCGGCAGTCGGCAACGAGGACGAGGACGAAGACGAGACAGTGGGCGACTCGCGCGTCGTCGTCATGGCCCCTGTGGGCGCGGAAGTTTACGTTGACGACGAACGGCACGGGAGCGTGGGCCGCTCTGGCCGCATCATCCTGAAGTCAATCGCGCCGGGCCGCCACGTCCTGCGCGTCTCGCGCGCGGGCGAGCAGGACGACGAGCGCGTCATAGAGATTCGCCCGGACTCAAGCGAGCAGATTATTCAGGCCGTGCTTCGCCCGCACGTGTCCGGCGGGCCGGGCAGCGGATTGTCGCCTTCGCGCGGCGGCAGCATCGGCGGCGGCAGCGGCCCAGGCAGTAGCCTTCCCGGTGTCGTCATGTGCGCGCAGTGTGGCTCGCGCTTCGCCGCAGGCGTGAAATTCTGCGGGCGCTGCGGCGGCCGCGTCTTCCTGCCTGTCAACGACGCGCCCGGCAGCCAATCCGGCTCGCAACACCCGCAGCCCCCCGGCAGCATGAGCGGCGGCGGCTCGGTCGTGGCACACGGCGCGACCGGCGTGAGGTGCGGGCGCTGCGGGACCAATTATCCTCCGGGCACGAAGTTCTGCGGGCGTTGCGGGATTCCCATACAATCCGCCCCGGCCGGGTCCGCCTCGTTCTTCCAAAACCCCACGCGCCCGCAGCAGGTCGTCTGCCATAACTGCCACACGTCTTACCCCGCGGGCACGAAGTTCTGCGGGCGCTGCGGCATCGTCATCAGGACTTGAGCACAACGGCCGCTTCGCTTGCCATGAAACAATGCCCTGCTTGCAATCGCACCTACACAGACGACGCGCAGCTCTTCTGCCTTGAAGACGGCGCGCAGCTCGTTCAAATGGGCGCGGGCTCAGCCGCCTCCTTTGACCCGAACGCCACGCTCGCACTGAGCCAACCGCGCGACACAAATCCACCGCCGGAGGTTTCTTACCAGCAGCCTCCGTCGTCCGCGCCGCCCTGGACTCCGGCCGCTTACACGCCTTCGGCCCAGGTGGCCGCCCGCCCCGGCTCGAAAACCTGGCTCATCATCGCCATCGCAGGCGTGGGCCTTCTCGCCGTCGGCATCATAGTCCTGCTGGCGATTATCGGCAGAGACACTCCAGACGGCCCCAACAAGAACACGAACGACCCGGTCGTCTCCGGCACGAACCCGCCCTCGTCCGTGCTGAAGGACGACTTCTCCACCGAGAACTGGCCCACGGGCGAGCAGGCTTACGGCAACTTTTATCAGGACGGCCAGTACCACATGAAGGGCAGGCCGAATCTCTACCTCTACATGTTTCCTATCAACCAGGGTGGGCCAAGTCTGCTAAAGTATTCGACGAAGAACGCGACCGTGAAGATTACGGCGCGCAGCGTCAGCGGCGTGTCGCCGTCGCACGGCTACGGCCTTATCATTCATGGGAAGCTGAGCCCCAAGAGGAACCTCGAAGGCTACGGCTTTTTGATCTACACGGGCGACGAGGCCAAGTTCACAATCGTGCGCTTCGCCGACGGCGTGCGCACGGACATAGTCGGGTGGGAGAAATCGTCTGTGATACGCTCGGGCACGAACCCCAACCAGCTCGAAGTTCGCACACAGGGGTCCGAGCTTAGCTTTTACGTCAACGGCCAACTCCTCAAGAGCGTCACCGACACGGCGAACGTCACAGACGGCTACGTCGGCCTCTACACGAGCGAGACCAACGAAGTCGCCTTCGACGACATGGAGATTGACAGGAAATAATGAATGCGGAATGATGAATGATGAGTGATGAATGAAAAAGCCTTTGTCATTAATTCATCATTTATCACTCCGCCCGCAAAGTTTGGACGCTGATGCAAGTCACCCTCAGAGTGCTGTCTGGCCCGCATGTTGGGCGCAGCTTCATCTTCAACCAGCACGACACCTTTCTCATTGGGCGGAGCGAGGCGGCCCACCTTTGCCTACCCGAAGACCGTTATTTCTCGCGCAACCACTGCATTCTTGAGATCGCGCCGCCGCGCTGCTTCCTGCGCGACCTCGGCTCGCTCAACGGGACGTATGTCAACGGCCAGAAGGTGCAGGAGGCTTACCTACGCAACGGCGACCGTGTTCAGGGCGGGCAGACCGTGCTCGCCGTCGAAGTCAGCGCGGACGAGTTCCCGCTGGACCCGAACCTGCCGCCGACGCAGCCGGCCATAGTCATCGTCGAATGCCTCAACTGCGGCGCGCGCGAGCAGGCCGAGGCCGCCTCGCCCGACGAGCGTTTGACTTTCCTCTGCCAGGACTGCCGCAACGAGTTGCGCCGCCAGCCGCAGCCCGTCCCCGGCTACGAGATGATAAAAATCCTGGGCCGCGGCGGGATGGGCTGCGTCATGCTGGCACGCAACCAGCAGACGGGCGAGGCCGTCGCCATCAAGACGCTCCTGCCCGAGGTCGCCGTCTCTGACCAGGCGCTCCGCCGCTTCATGCGCGAGATTGACGTAGCGGCCTCGTTGCAGCACCCGCACATCGTACGCTTCATTGATCGCGGCACGAACAAGGGCGTCGTCTACCTCATCACAGAGTTTGTAGAGGGGGCCGACGCGGCGAGACTGGCGGACGCGCGCGGCGGCCGTCTCCCCTACCCTGAGGCCGTCAAAATCATCGAGCAGTCGCTCGACGCCTTGCAGTACGCGCACAGCAAGGGCTTCATCCACCGCGACATCAAAGACCAGAACATACTGGTCAACGGCGTGTGGCCCAACTACACGAGCAAGCTGACTGACTTTGGCCTTGCCAAGAGTTTCACGCAGACGGGCATGAGCGGCGTAACGATGGCTGGCGACGTGGCGGGCACGTTCGCCTACATGCCGCCCGAGCAGATTAGAGACTTTCGCAACGTGCGGCCGTCGTCGGACATCTACGCGATGGGCATGACGGCTTATAGCCTGCTGACGGGCGCAATCGCGCTCGACATCTCTCCGCGCGCCAACGTCGCCGAGACCGTCAAATCAATCTTCGAGAAGCCCATCATCCCTGTGCGCCACCGCGTCGCCGACATTCCCGACCCGGTCGCGCAAGTCATCGAACGCGCGCTCACAAAGGATGTCAGCCAGCGCTGGCCCTCAGCCGAAGCCATGCGCGCCGCCCTGCTGCAAGCGGCCGGAATGTAATTGACCCCCTCCATCTTCACCCGCGCTTGACACCTCATTTTAGCCACGTATAATTCTCTGCGCTTCACGGGCCGGTAGCTCAGTTGGTAGAGCAGCTGACTCTTAATCAGCGGGTCACAGGTTCGATCCCTGTCCGGCTCAAAATAACCTATAATTAAGGGCGTCTTGATAGACGCCCTTAATTATTTGCGGCAAACAAGATTCTGCTCTTCATGCTCTACGGTCAAGAATATTGTGGACTTCAACCCATAGGGGCAGCTAAGAATCCTGGTGTCAGAATCCTTTTCACCCTTTTACTGATTTCCGCCGTTTGCGTGCCGGGCGCTCAGGGCCAAGGAGTGAGAAATGATGCGCAGGCGGATTCCCCCCCGCGTCCCTTTCTGAGTTTGTGCCGGATGCCGGAGCTTCAGTCTAAGGCGTGGTGTGGCAGGTATGAGGTTTTCGAGGATAGGGTTTCCAAACGTGGGCGCAAGATCGCGCTCAACATGATAATTCTGCCCGCCTCTGCGGAGAAGCCCGCCCCGGACCCCGTCTTCTTTTTCGCGGGCGGCCCCGGACAAAGCGCTGCGAGCCTCGCCGGCCTGCTTGGGGAAGGGCCGCTCGCGAAGATCAGAGAGCAGCGAGACCTCGTCTTCCTGGATCAGAGAGGGACCGGGGAGTCGAACCCTTTAACGTGTAACCTCTACAGTGATGATAATGACCTGCGTGGCTACTTCGAGGACATGTTCCCCGTCAGGGAGGTGCGCGCGTGTCGCGAGCGGCTGGAGAAGGTTGCCGACCTGAAACAATATACGACGAGCAGCGCCATAGATGACCTGGACGACGTTCGCCGCGCCTTAGGCTACGAGAAGATTAATCTCTACGGCGGCTCATACGGCACGACCGTGGCGCTGGCCTACTTGCGACAGTACGGGAAACACGTCCGCTCCGTCATCCTCGCGGGGGTCGCGCCGACAGACCTTAAACTGCCGCTCCCGTTCGCGAAAGGTGCTCAATATGCGATAGACCACCTCATAGACGACTGTGCGGCGGACACAGCCTGCCGTGCGGCCTTCCCGAATCTGCGGGCGGAGTTTACTTCGGTCCTCGACCGGCTGGCGAAAAAGCCCGCGAGCATTGGGTTGATTAATCCCCTCACACAGAAAACGCAGCGCGTCCAACTGGGGCGCGGCGTCTTCGCGGAGCGATTGCGCATGATGCTCTATGACCGTGGCCCGGCGAGCATGGTTCCCCTGCTCATCCACCGGGCCTATCAAGGTGATTTCGGGCCTTTCATCCTGGCCGCCCTACCCCAGGCGCGCGGCATCTACCAGTCGCTTTCGCTGGGCATGTATTTCACCGTGACCTGTTCGGAGAACGTCCCGTTCATCACAGAGGAGGACGTGAAGAGAGAGACCAAGGGTACTTTTCTGGGAGACTACCGCGTGCGTGTGCATCAGGGCGCGTGCAGGGAGTGGCCGCGCGCGCGCGTGCCCAGACAATTCACGAGCGCGGTCGAAT
This sequence comes from Pyrinomonadaceae bacterium, assembly GCA_035253525.1. Taxonomy (GTDB): domain Bacteria; phylum Acidobacteriota; class Blastocatellia; order Pyrinomonadales; family Pyrinomonadaceae; genus QHXM01. Next base: position 9,272 of record DATFCB010000770.1, read on the forward strand.
CGGACGCCTCCGTGCTCTTGCTCTCCGGTGAAGTAGACCCCGCCTCACCTCACTGGCTCGGCGTTGAGGTAGCGCGTCACCTCCCGAACAGTCTACAGGCGACCATTCCCTACGGGGGACACGGCTACTTCTCCGACTGCATCAGCGGTATTACCGCCGAGTTCATTTCCAAAGGGTCAGCCAAAGGGCTTAACACCTCATGCCTACAGAGCGTCAGGCGACCCCCATTCATTACGACTTTACCCGAAGCATTGTCCGCCTCACAATCTATAGCCACTTGCAATTGAGTGTGAGCCAGAGAAAGTCTCACGCCAAGACGCCAAGGCGCGAAGAAAAGCTTAACTGTTTTCTTCGCGCCTTTGCGTCTTGGCGTGAGATGTTTTTCTTTAA
>DATFCB010000771.1:0-2102 GCA_035253525.1 Pyrinomonadaceae bacterium
GATGTCGCAGAAGACGCCCGGCTGCATCCCGAACTTCTCGAAGTAGGGAGGCTCCTGTATGTAGGTTGACTGCGCGTCCCAGTCGTAAACGTCGCCCGTCGTGCTCGGAATCTCGTTCCAGAGTGGGTTCTGTTCGGCGAACTCACTGTAGAGCGTGCGATAAGTTTCGGGGTCGAGCGCCGCGCCCATCATCCCACTCACTTCTTCGAGAGTGGGCCAAATGTCGCGCAGGAAAACGTCGCGCCCCTGGCGGTCCTTGCCGAGCGGCTCCTTGCTCATGTCTATGTTGACGCGGCCCGCGAGCGCGAAGGCGACGACGAGCGGCGGCGACATCAGGAAGTTGGCCTTGACGCTCTGGTGAACGCGCGCCTCGAAGTTGCGGTTCCCGGACAGCACGCTCGCCGCGATTAGATCATTCTTATTGATCACGTCCTCGATGCGCGGATCGAGTGGGCCGGAATTGCCGATGCACGTCGTACAACCGTAGCCGACGAGATTGAAGCCGAGTTCGTTCAGGTAAGGTTGCAGCCCGGTCTTTTCCAGATATTCGGTGACGACGCGCGAGCCGGGCGCGAGCGAGGTCTTGACGGAAGGGTCAACCTGTAGACCGCGCTCGACCGCTTTCTTCGCCAGCAGGCCGGCGGCGAGCATGACGCTCGGGTTGGAAGTGTTGGTGCAGGAGGTGATGGCCGCAATCACCACGTCGCCGTGGCCCAAATCGTCGAAGCGCTCCGGGAACTCGCCCGCCGGAATCTCTTCGAGGCGGTCGGGCGTCGGGCGGTTGTTCATCATCTCGACTTCGGTCAACGGGCTGGTGTCTATCTGGCTCGTGTGTATGTCCACGACTTCGGGAGTAGTCTCCGTCGCCTGGCCGCCGCCGCCGGTCACAGCGGCAGCCGACCTCGCGAAAGCGCCGCGCCCGACGCTGACGTTGAAGCGCTTCTGCAACTCCTTTTTCGATTTGCCATAGCCGTTCTCCGTGACAGGGTTCTGGAAAAGGTTGAGGAACTTGTCCTTCAACTCCGGCAGTTCTATGCGGTCCTGCGGCCGCTTCGGCCCGGCCACGCTCGGCTTAATCTCCGAAAGGTCAAGCTCAAGCAGCGTGCTATAGTCGCACTCGCCCGCGCGCGGGACGCCGAACATGCCCTGTGCCGTGTAGTAGTTTCTGACGGCCTCGACCTGCTCCGGCTCGCGCCCCGTCGCCTGTAGGTACTTCAACGTCTCCTCGTCCACCGGGAAGAAGCCCATCGTCGCGCCGTACTCCGGGGCCATGTTGGCGATGGTCGCGCGGTCGGTTGCGGGTAAACTTGCCGCGCCCTCGCCGTGGAACTCTACGAACTTGCCGACGACCTTCGCCTGCCTGAGCATTTCCGTTACGCGCAGGACGAGGTCCGTGGCCGTCACGCCTTCCGTCAGACTCCCGCTCATGTGAACGCCGACCACGTCGGGCGTCAGGAAGTAGACGGGCTGGCCCAGCATCCCTGCCTCCGCCTCAATGCCGCCAACACCCCAGGCGACGATGCCGAGCCCGTTAATCATCGTCGTGTGCGAATCCGTCCCGACGAGCGTGTCCGGGTAATAAATCCCATCTTTTTCCCAGACGCCGCGCGCCAGGTATTCGAGGTTGACCTGATGCACGATGCCGATGCCGGGCGGGACGACGCGGAAGCCGTCGAACGCCTGCATGCCCCACTTCAGAAACTGGTAGCGCGAGTTGTTGCGCTTGAACTCCATCTCCATGTTCTTCTGGAGCGCGTCGGGCGTGGAGGAGAAGTCCACCTGGACGGAGTGGTCAATCACCAGGTCTACGGGGACGAGCGGCTCGATGATGCCCGTCTCTTTGCCCATGCGCTCGACGGCCGAGCGCATCGCCGCCAGGTCAACCAGAAGCGGCACGCCCGTAAAATCCTGCAAGAGCACGCGCGCGACGATGAAAGGAATCTCTTCGGTGCGCTCGGCCTTCGCCTGCCAGTTGGCAAGCGCGCGCACATCCTGTTCCCGTATCTTCTTCCCGTCAAAGTTGCGCAGGACGGATTCGAGCACGATGCGCAGGCTGACGGGCAGGCGCGAAATTGGCCCAACGCCTTCGCGTTCGAGCTGCG
>DATFCB010000772.1:0-2603 GCA_035253525.1 Pyrinomonadaceae bacterium
GTGCTGGCGCACGTGCGCGTGATTGACGGCACAGGAGCCCCACCGCTTGAAGATCAGACAATCGTCATCAGCGGCGGCAAAGTTCAGTCCATCGCGGCGAGCGCAGCGGCGAAAGTTCCCGCCGACGCGCGCGTGCTGGACCTCAAAGGCTACACCGTCTTGCCCGGCCTCGTCGGGATGCACAACCACTTATTCTTTCCCATGGGCGGGTCGCCGCCGATGTACTCGAACATGGGCAGCAGTTTCCCGCGCCTTTATCTGGCGCTCGGCGTCACCACCATTCGTACCACCGGCAGCGTCGCGCCCTACACCGATCTGGAGTTGAAGCGCCTCATAGACTCGGGCCGTCTCGTCGGCCCCAAGATGCACGTCACCGCCCCGTACCTTGAAGGCCCCGGTGCGTTCACGCCCGTGATGCGCCAACTCACGGGGGCGGACGACGCGCGCCGCATGGTGAACTACTGGGCCGACTCGGGCGCGACCTCGTTCAAGGCGTACATGAACATCACGCGCGAGGAGTTGCGCGCGGTCGTCGCGGAGGCGCACCAGCGCGGCTTGAAGGTGACGGGCCACCTCTGCTCAATCGGCTACCGCGAGGCCGCCGAGATTGGCATAGACAATCTGGAACACGGATTGTTCGCCGACTCCGAATTCGTCGCGGACAAAAAACCGGACCAGTGCCCGCCGGGCGGAGCCATCGGCGCGAGTCTGCTGCAACTGGATTTGAACAGCCCCGCCGCACAGGAAACGATTCGCACGCTGGTCGAGAAAAAGGTGGCGATTACTTCGACGCTTCCGGTGTTCGAGGCCGCGGGCGCGCCGATTTCTCCGAGCGGCATCGGCGCGGCGAGCGCGCTCCTTAATCCGCGTGTGCTGGGCGTGATGTCCGTGGACGCGCGTGCGCGTTATCTTCAGGCGCGCGCGCGCATCCCGCCCGGCTCGGATTTCCTGACGCTGTTGCGCAAGGCGATGGCTTTCGAGCGCGCGTTCGTCCAGGCGGGCGGATTGCTCATCGCCGGGCTCGACCCGACGGGCAACGGCGGCGTGGTCGCAGGCTTCGGCGATTTGCGCGAAGTCGAACTTCTTGTCGAAGCGGGCTTCACGTCGCTTGAAGCGATAAAGATTGCTACCTTCAACGGCGCGAAGTTTCTCGGCGAAGACGCGCGCATAGGCTCCATCGCCGTCGGCAAGCAGGCAGACCTGATGGTCGTCAAGGGGAACCCTGCCGCGAACATCAGCGACATAGAGAAGGTGGAGATTGTCTTCAAAGACGGCGTCGGGTACGACTCGGAGAAGCTGATTCAATCCGTGCAGGGCTTAGTGGGAATACGTTGAGAGATTAATTTCTGTTCTTCTTTGAAAGTGCGGCAGATGTGCGTGGACAAACCGGCGTGGACGCCTGACGGCCCGCGCTGCGTTGGGCCAATCTTCACGCCCCAGCCCAGGCCGAAGTGAGGTAGATACTTTTCACTCCGGCAGCACGAGGAAGCCGCAACCATTCATGATTCGCCACGTTTATCTTGCTTTCATCTCGATGTCTATAATTTGCTTTCCTAATCCTTTGAGGTAGTCGTTAATCAGCGCCTCGTAAACGCTCGTCCCGTTGTCGCTGTTGGTGAAGATCATCAAGCCCTGTTTCGACTTCGGGAGCAGGAAGACGAGCGTCTTCACGCCCTCGTCGCTCCCGCCGTGCGAGAGCGCGTACTCACCATTTCCGAGGTCATAAATCTCCCACCCGAGGCCGAAAAATTTATTCTCTTTGGTCTGTATCTGGTGGCCTACCATCTCATTGAAAACGTCTTTCGAAAGCCCTGCGCCGTTCATCACAAAAGCGAGAAACTTCCCGTAGTCCTCGACCGTCGTCAATAAATCGTCGGCTGCATTCGCTTTCGTATTCTTATAGATTTTGTAAGCGTTGCCTTTCGAGTCGTAGCCGACGGCAAACCTCGATTCATTCACGCCCGCGTCCCAGAAGAACCGCGTGTCCGGCATCCCGAGCGGCTTGAAAATCAACTCGTGGGCCAATTTTTCTATCGGTTGATTGAATTTTTTCTCCACCGCCTTGCGTAAATATTCCAGCCCCTCGCCCGAGTACTGATATTTAGTTCCCGGCTCGAAAGCGAACTCAAGTTTTTTCGACTCGTTGAGCCAGCGCCAATTGGCGAAACCTGTCCGGTGCGACAAGATAATGCGCGTCGTCAATTTTTTATGTCGCGGGTCATTTATCAGGTCAGGGTCAATCCAATATTTATCGAGCGGTTCGTCCAGGTCCCACTTGCCCGCGCTGACCAACTTCAAGACCAGCACCGCCACGACCGGCTTGGTCAGCGAAGCCACGTTGAAAATCGTGTTTCGAGGCGCGGGCACGCCCGGCTTGAGTTCGCCGAACACTCTCACCTGTTCGAGCTTGCCGTCCCTGATGACTCCGAGTCCCAGCACGGGAACCTTGTTCTCCTTCAGCAGCTTTTGAATCCGGTCGTCATCGCCTGAACCGGTGGACACGCCGCCCTGGGCGTTCACAATGCCGCCGGACGCCAAAGACGCAAAAAGCATGAAGAGAAAACTTGTCGCCCGAAAAGTCTGTTTGCTTGTCATATTTTTTG
>DATFCB010000773.1:0-6400 GCA_035253525.1 Pyrinomonadaceae bacterium
ACTTCGACAGACTTGCCCGTGCGGACGGGGAACTTCTGCGACTCGACCGCCGAACGGATGCGCTCGGCCACCATGTTCGCCATCATGGCTGAGGCCATCGGCATGATGGCGACAAACTCGTCGCCCGCGTAGCGCGCGAGAATGTCCATCTGGCGCATCTGTTTCTTGATGACCTTGGCGATGCTCGCCAGCAAGCGGTCGCCGACCGCGTGCCCGTAGGCGTCGTTGACCTTCTTAAAGTCGTCAACGTCGAGCGAGATGACGGCGAGCGATTCCTTGTTGAGCCTTTGGCCTTCCGCGATGCGCTGTTCGAGCATCATGTAGAAGGCGCGCGCGTTCGGCAGGTCCGTCAGCGGGTCAGTGAGCGCGCTCTCCCGTGTCTTCTCGAACGTCAGCGCGTTGTTAAGCGCCGAGGAGGCGTGCTGCGAGACTGATTCCAGGAGGCGGACGTGCTCGGACGTGTAGGAGATGCGGCTCTTCGAGTAAAGCGTGATCGCGCCGAACGCGCCGTCCTCGCGAATCAGCGGCGTGACGAGCACGCCGCGTATGCTCTTGGTGAGTTCCTCGGGAACGCCGACGAGGTCAAGCTCGGGCGACGCGTTGCACATGGAACGCGCGTTGGCGATGACCCATCCGGTGATGCCGTCGCCGACGTTGACGCGGCGCTTGGTGAAGATTTCGGGGTTCTCGCCCGCGCAGTGCGCCGGAAGGGCTTTGCCCGTCTTCTCGTCCACAAGGTAAATGACGCAGGTGTCGAAGGGGACAATCGCGCGGAGCTTGCTGGAAACGAGCGAGACGGTGTCCTGTAGATTGAGCGACGAGCCGATGGTCTGCGCGATCTCGTGGAGCGCGAAGACCTCGCGCTGCGCCTCTGTGATGGAGCGAAAGCCCAGCGTGTTGTCGGGCGTGCCGAGCACGTCCGAGGCGAGGCCCGCGTCCGGGCGCGCGCCCGTCTGGTCTTCCTGTATCTCCGAGGACACCTGCTCCTGTATGTCGTGCTCGGCGATCAGGTCGTCAAACTTTTCGACGTTGGCGATGAAGACATCAACGACGCGCGGGTCGAAGGAAGAGCCGGCCATCTTCGTCAAGAGCCCCAGAGAATCCTCGCGCGTCATGCCCTTGCGGTAGGGGCGGTCGCAGCGCGTCGCGTCGTAAAAGTCAACAACCGAGATGATGCGCGCGACGAGCGGGATGGACTGACCCTTGAGTCCCTTCGGGTAGCCGGAGCCGTCCCACTTCTCGTGGTGGAAGCGGACGATGTCTTCGACCGGGTAGGGGAAGCCGACGCGCTTGAGGATGTCGCCTCCGACGGTCGTGTGAATCTTCATCTTGGCGAACTCTGACTCGGTCAGCTTGCCGGGCTTGTTCAGGATGTACTCGGGGACGGCGAGCTTGCCTATGTCGTGGAGAAGCGCGCCCGCGACGAGCGCCTGAAGCTCAGACTCGCTGACCTTGAGCAGCTTGCCCATCTCGGTCGCGTAAATCTGCGTGCGGCGGACGTGGCCGTGCGTCGTCTGATCCTTCGCGTCAATCGCGATGGCGAGCGACTCGATGGTGTTCATGTGCAGGTCGGCCATCTCCTGTAGGTGCCGCGCCTTGGCCTTCTCGCTCCGCTTGACCTCCGAGACGCGCTGCTCGTCGAAGCGGTAGAGGAGGTGAACCAGCCCTATGATGAGGATGCCGACGAAGACGAAGGGGATGCTGCCGCTGTGTAGTGCCGCGTAGAAGAGCGCGGCGGAGGCGGCGCTCCCGACCTCGGTCATGGAAGTCCAGACCAGGCTCTCGCGCGAAAGCGTCAGGCGCGTCTTGCCCGAGTCGAAGGCGACGAAGGCAGCGGTGGCGATGGTGCTGAGGAAGTATTGAACGAGCGCGAGCGCGCAGAGCGGGAGGAGTAGGAGTTCGAGTTGAAAACCCTGTGCGCCGACGTTAGCGCCCTTGAAAAATGCGTGCACCAGCAATCCGTAAAGCGAGGCGGCGGCGTATGTGGAAATAATAGATGCGCCCGTGGTGAAGACCGTGATGCGCCGGTCGGAAGATTTCCAGGACGAGACGAAGCCAGCTATGGCGGCCAGGAGGACCGCCGGCCCGACCGTGTTGGCGGGCGCGACTGTGTACATCATCGCCGCCAGGAAAATGAAAGCGTCGGCGACGGACTTTTCGCTCTGACTGACGCCGTCCGCGTTCGTCGCGGAGACGGTGAAACGGCTGGCGACCAGCGTTAAGACGAACAACCCGGCTAAGGGCGCTAACCCCGCCCAGCCGGTCACAGGCAACTTGACTATTGAAATCAGGGAGAGGATCAACAGTACGACAGCCAGCGAGGCTACGCAGCCCAGAAGTGCGAGAGTTTTCCAATTTCCTTCCGGCATGGCGAAAATTTTATCCCCTTAGAAAGTGAACGCTTGTTGGAAGATTGTTTGGTTTATCCTGAGGACGTTGAGCCCAAAAGCTGAAGTTTTATCGCTTCGGGCTGGAGGAGCGAATGAAAAAAACTGAAACATGCCAAACATGTTGGCATGTGATTAACAATACTTAATTTGCGGGCTTCAGTCAAGGCTTTTCTGGGGGCTGGGAGGCGCGTTTCGGGAGAAAAGTTCAAAATATTCGTTTATTTCCGGTGGTTCTAGTGCTACACTGCGCGCGCCGAAAATTCGTAAGCGACCTTCAATTGGAAAAGCAGTCGTACCACAGGCGGCCCTGCGTTGTTTTGAGACGCAACGGCACGAGTTTGCACGCCAAAAGACCGAGAACAAGGCGGGCATAAGCAATCAGGAATGATCAAACTGCCCCGTAAATTCGCTCTCTCACGCTCTCTTCTTAGGGAGGGATCGATTTCGCGCGGCTCAAACCAGCGGCGGAGTTGAAGCCAACAGCGTTCCAGCGGACACGGCGAGACGCTTCGGCAAAGGCTCCTTAACAATCTGACCCCTTCGGTCAGCAGGAGACAAATTCGATGCGTAGAACCTTAGCTCTTCTCACCCTGCTCGCAGTCATCGCCCTGGGCATCGGCTGCGCCAGCGAAAACACGAACAATGGAAGTAACACCACGACGAACACCACTACCAACACGACCACGAACACCACGTCAACGCCGATGACGGGAACGCCCACGCCCGCGATGAATGCGAACAACGGGAACATGGGCAACGGCAACGCCGGCGGGATGGCTAACAACGCGAACGCCAACCGGAACGGGAACGGCAACACGATGGGCGGCAACATGAACATGAACAACGGGAACATGAACGGCAACCGCAACGGCAACAAGAATATGTAATCTGATTCTTCCAGGCCGTGAGCAACAGGCGCGTTGAGACATCAGCGCGCCTTGCTTTTTAAGAGGCGGGCAAAAGGGTTCCCACATTCATGCCAGACGTTCCAGACTCGTCAGAATTGACAAACCCGCGTTACCGTCTCATCACGGACGCGGACGCGGCGCGCGACGCGTCCCTGAGTCTTACTCAAGAGACAATCGTCGGCCTCGATACGGAGACTTACTGGGACGTGGCCGCCAACCGCTCGCGCGTCTCACTCGTACAGATCGCGCCGCGCGTGGGCGAGGTCTTAGTCTTCGACCTCTTCGCCGTTGACGTGGAAATCCTGCGGCCCATAATCGAATCCCCGGCGATCACCATGACGGCGCACAACGCGCGCTTCGACGAGGGGATGCTCGCGGGTGCTGGCTTGCGCCCCGCTGCCTTCGTTGACACGCTCAGGCTGGCGCGCACGGCCTTGTGGCTGCCCTCCTACAGTCTGGCCGGCGTCTCTGCACACCTCTTCGGGATAGAACTGGACAAGAGTTACCAGAAATCCAACTGGAAGCGCCGCCCGCTCTCGCGTGCTCAACTACAGTATGCCGCGGCGGACGCGATCATCACGCTGCGCGTCTACGAAGAGCTTGAGCGCATTCTGACGGAGCAGGGGAAGTTCGACGCGGCGCTGAGCGCAGCCACTCTTCAGCCTTCGAGCGGCGAGGCGCGCGAGCCACGCAAACGGCGCGCGCCCCAACCGCCGCCGCGCCCGCTGACAGACGAGGAGAAGCGTGTCGTCAGAGTTTTGAAGAAGTGGAGACTGGAGAAATCGTTCGCGGAGCACGTCCCGGCCTACATGATCTGCGCGGACCGGACGCTTGAACACCTGGTGTTGGACAGGCCCGCGACGCTCGAAGCCTTGAACAACATACACGGCCTCGGCGCATCAAAAATCTCACGCTTCGGTGCGGAGCTTCTGGAAGAACTCAAACGCGCCTTCGGCGAATAGCGGCCGAACTCTCAAACCCCTCTGGCCGCGTCGCTCTGCGTGGCGGAAGAGAGTTGACGGCCAAGCTCCGCCGCGTTGGTGGCGGGCTGCTGGCATGTGTAGTGCTCGCAGACGTAAGCGGTGGCGCGGCCATTGATGGCAGGGCGCTCGCGCAGGAGCGGGACCAACTCGGCGGCGCGCGCGTCGCCTTCGGCGGCCTGCGCGACGATTTTGTTCGGCAGGTATCGCGCCCACACTTCACGCAGCAGGGTGCGTGTCTCTTCACTCTCAACCGGGCCTACGACAGCTATCTCCTTCGGCGTTGAGAGGTGAAAGTCGAGCGCGCCGAGCAGGCGTCCAAACGCGGAGCTGTACCGCTTCAACGTGTCGCGCAGGAGTCTAAAAAGCGCGACGGCTTTTCTCTCATAATCCTCGCCGCCGGTCAGGGCCGAGAGGCGCAGCAGGACTTCTGCGGCCACAGAGTTACCCGAAGGCGTCGCGTTGTCGAAGTAATCCTTCGAGCGCACGATCAATTCCTCATGGCTCTTGCCCGTGTAGAAAAAGCCGCCCTCCTCTTCGTCCCAAAACTCTTCAATCATCTTGTCCGTCAAAGTCTTTGCCTCTTCGAGCCAGCGCAACGTTCCCGTCGCCTCGTAGAGCGCCAGCAGCCCGTCCGCGAAGAAAGCGTAATCTTCCAGATAGCCGTTGAGCTTTGACTGCCCGTCCTTGTGCGTCCGCAGCAGCAGGCGGTCGCGCCGCAGGTTTTCGAGGACAAACTCTGCGTTCTTCTCGGCGATTTCCCTGTAGTCATCGCGTTCGAGAATGGCACAGGCTTCCGCAAAGCTCGCCAGCATCAATCCGTTCCACGCCGTCAGGATTTTTTCGTCGCGGCCCGGCTTCACGCGCTCCTCACGCGCCACGAAAAGCGCGCGCCGCCCGCGCTCCAACGCCTCGCGCAGACCCTCCGCAGGCACGGACAACTCCTTCGCGGTCTCCTCTATGGAGCGCGTGACGTGCAGGATGTTTTTGCCCTCGAAGTTTCCGGCCTCGGTCACGTCGTAGTAGGCGTTGAAGAGCGCGGCGTCTTCCGCGCCCAGGATTTCCTTAACTTCGTCCACGGTCCAGACAAAGAACTTGCCTTCGTGGCCTTCGGAGTCCGCGTCCTGCGTCGAGTAGAAGCCGCCGCGCGCGTCCGTCATCTCGCGCACGACGTAATCGAGCGTCTCTTCGGCAATCTGTTTGTAAAATTCATCCTTCGTCTGCTGGTAGACGTGCAGGTAGAGACGTGAGAGCAACGCGTTGTCGTAAAGCATCTTCTCGAAGTGTGGGACGAGCCACTGCGCGTCGGTCGAGTAGCGATGAAAACCCCCGCCGAGCTGGTCGTACATCCCTCCTTCGGCCATCTTGCGACAAGTGTTCTCGACCATCTCAAGAGTCTCAGCCCGATTCGTGCGATGGTACTGGCGCAGCAGAAATTCCAGGTTCATGGCGGCGGGGAATTTCGGCGCGCCGCCGAATCCGCCGTGCCGCGCGTCATAGCTGCGCGCGATGTTGCGCTCGGCGGCGTCCAACAGTTCGACGTTCAGCGCCTCATCGGACTCGCGCGCCTGCCCCATGCGCTTCAACTGCGCGAGCACGGAGACTGCCGTCTCCGTCACTTCGTCCGGCCGCGCGCGGTAGGCTTCTGCCACACCGACGAGCACGCGCGGAAAGCCGGGCATGTTGTAACGGTCCTGCGGCGGGAAATACGTACCAGCATAAAATGGCACACCCTCGGGTGTCAGGAACACCGTCATCGGCCAGCCGCCCTGCCCGGTCATCATCTGCACGGCGTTCATGTAAATCTGATCCAGGTCGGGCCGCTCCTCGCGGTCAACCTTGACGTTGACGAAATGCTCGTTCATCAAACGCGCGATCTCTTCGCTCTCGAACGATTCATGGGCCATCACGTGACACCAGTGGCACGCCGAATACCCTATGCTGAGCAGCACGGGCTTATCCTCCTCCCGCGCCTTCTCGAATGCCTCCGCGCCCCACGGATACCAGTCCACGGGGTTGTCCGCGTGCTGCAGCAGATAGGGCGAGGTCTCGGAGGCGAGGCGGTTCGGCATCTCAGATACGGTCCTTCCTATGTCCCATTCTCGCGAAACCGTGACCGCGG
>DATFCB010000774.1:0-7458 GCA_035253525.1 Pyrinomonadaceae bacterium
CCTTAAGTCGCAATGGCAGAGAGCGGATCAAACGGCTCATCATCGAACGGGCAAAAAGTTCTCGACGCGACGCCCCTGCCTCCGCGTCGGCGTCGCCCCTCCTGGCCGTTCATCGTGCTGGCGATTCTTTTCGTCGTTGTGCCATTTCTGACCTGGTATCTGACCTGGTTCGGCCGCCCGCTTTCGGATGACGACATCACCAGATATTTGAGCGACCAGAAGAACGTGCGCCACGTCCAGCAGACGCTGACGCAGGTTGAAGAGCGCATCGAGAAGGGTGATGAGAGCGCAAAGCGTTTTTATCCACAGATAATCGCGCTGGCCGAGAGCCCGGTCGCGGAGGTACGCAAGACCGTCGCCTGGGTGATGGGCCAGGATAACAAGTCGGAAGAATTCCACGCAGGATTGCTGAAGTTGGTCGCGGACGCGCACCCGGCAGTCCGCCGCAACGCCGCCGTACAGTTGGTCCGCTTCAAGGACACGAGCGGCCGGGCGGAACTGCGCGCCATGCTCGTGCCCTACGACCTGCCCGCGCCCGTCGAAGGCACAATCGCCAGCGTGCTCAGCGAAGGCGGCGAGGTCAGGGAAAACGCGCTCGTCGCGCGCATCACGGACGCACAGAATCAGGTTCAGGAGGTGCGCTCCCCGCTCCACGGAAAGATAGTTCGGGTTCAGGCGAGCGCGGGCGCGCACGTCCAAACAGGGGACGCGCTGCTGACGATTGCGCCGGACGCAGAGTTCGTTTACGAAGCCTTGCGGGCGCTCTTTCTAGTGGGTGAAAGCGAAGACCTGAAGGAAGTTGAACGTTACGCGCAGGGGGTCGAAGGGATGCCCGGACGCATCAAAGAACAAGCGGCGCAGACGGCAAAAGCCATCCGCGGCCGCTTCCGGGAATAAGGATTCTTTTAGGCAGTAGCGACGGGCGCGTCCGTCAGCTCGACGCCGTGCGCGGCTTCCCAGTCTTCCGTGGGGACCATCTCGATGGCGTCCCAGGGGCAACCGTCCAGGAACGCGCCGTCCGGCCCCTTGCTCGTGCACTTCTGGCAGCCTATGCAGAGGTTCGGGTCAACCTCTATGCGGCCGAACGGCGGGTGGTCTTCGTCTGGGACCCAGAACATGCAGGCTTCGATGGGGCAGTACTCTATGCAGGCCGGCGAGCCCGCGCAGCCCGTGCAGCAGTCGGTCGTGACGGCCAGGATTTTCGGCTTCTTCTTGCGCGTGGCCTTGCCGTCGCCCTCAGACATCGGAAAGTGTTTTTCGATAACAGCGATCATCTGCACCCGCTCCGTTCTGCGTCTCGGAATAACTGCTTCACTTTAACACGGCCGAGCAGGTCGGCTCAACGATTTGAAGCTCTAATGACCAGCGTCAGTCTCTTCTTTGCGTCTTAGCGCCTTTGCGAGAGAAAACCAAAACCACTCACGCCAAGACGCAAAGGCGCAAAGGGGTTGAGTTGTTCCGTCTTCCGTCGCTTGAAAGAGTGGCACGAAAAGGATAAAACTAACCAAACTTCAAACAGGAGGCACCAATGAGTACCGTCGCCGGGATTTTCCATTCGCGCGCCGACGCCGAGCGCGCCGCAGAGAACTTGCGTTCCGCAGGCATCAGCGATGACCGCATCAACCTTCTGACGCCGGGCACGACCGCTGAGGAGATAGAGGAGGCCGTGCCGACGACCGAGACAGAGCAGCCGGGCATGGGGGGCGCGCTCGGCGGGACCGTCGGCGCAGCCATCGGGGCTGCGGGCGGCATGCACATAGGTGCCGCGCTCGCCAGCCTTCTTGTCCCCGGCGTCGGCCCGGTGCTCGCGGCCGGAGTCATTGGCGCGGCCCTGCTCGGCGCTGGCGGCGCTGTGGCCGGCGCATCGGCCGGCAGCGCTATGGAAGAGAACATAGAAGGGCTGCCCGTTGACGAGGTGTACGTTTACGAAGACGCGCTCAGAAAGGGGCACTCGGTCGTCATCGTCGTGCCGGAGGACGAGGAGCGGGCCGAGGGCGCACGCAACGTTTTGGGCCAGGCCGGGGCTGAGAGCGTTGACGCCGCGCGCGAGGACTGGTGGGTCGGTTTGCGCGACGCGGAGGAGGCGGAGTACGCGGAGCCGGGAAGAGATTTCAAAGCGGACGAGCCCGTCTACCGTCGCGGCTTTGAGGCTGCCCTGCACCCGCACCTGCGCGGCCGCTCTTACGACGACGTGCAGGAGCGTCTGCGCGAACTCTACCGCGACACCTTCGAGGCCGAGCCATTCCGCAGGGGTTACGAGCGCGGGCAGAGTTACCATCGCGCCCTGAGGGAGAAGCACAAAGGTTGAAGGACGCGCTGCTGAGCGTCGCCGTCCTCGGCGGCATCCTCGTCGTGAGCGCGTTCATCACTAACTGGTTCGCGCGCACGATGTACGTACGCTGCCCGGAGTGCGGCACGCTCAACGCCAAGCGCCGCACACACTGCCGCGCCTGCAACACCGAAATCCGGTAACGGATCAACTCAACCCCTTAGCGCCTTTGCGTCTTTGCGTGAGACAAATTTTCACGCAAAGGCGCAAAGGCGCTAAGAAGAAGCTTGACGCTTGTCTTCCAATCCGCAATCTGCATATGCCCTGGAACCCGGAACAGTACCATCAATTCCAGGCTGCGAGGTTCGCGCCTTTTGAAGACTTGCTCGGTCTTGTAAAAGTGCGCGCCGGAATGAGTGTCGTTGACCTGGGTTGCGGGACGGGCGAGTTGACGCGCAGACTGGCGGAGCAGTTGCCGGGAAGTGAAGTCGTCGGCGTTGACTCCTCGCCGGAAATGTTAGAGCGCGCGGGCGCGCTGGCAAATGAGCGTGTGCGGTTCGAACTCGGTTCGATTGAAGCCGTCGAAGGCAGTTGGGATTTGGTTTTCTCACACGCGGCAATTCACTGGGTTGAAGCTCACCGCGCCCTCGTCCCCCGCCTGCTCTCACTCGTCCGTCCCGGCGGGCAACTCGCCGTCCAGTTGCCGTCAAATCACACGCACCCGACGCAAACGCTGATTACAGAGGTCGCCACGCAAGAGCCTTTTCACACGGCGCTCGGCGGCTGGCGTCGCGAATCACCCGTGCTCTCCATCAACGAGTATGCGGAGCTTCTGCACGAGAGCGGCGGGAGCGAGATAACGGTTTTCGAGAAGGTCTACCCCAGTCTGATGGACGACTCGGACGCGCTGGCTGAATGGACCGCAGGCACGACGCTCGTCCCCTACTTCGAGCGGCTGCCAAAAGATTTGCAAGAGGCTTTTATGGAAAGATACAGGGAGCGCCTTCGCGCGCTCTACCCTCCCGGCCCCGTTTTCTTCGCGTTCCGGCGGACGCTTTTCGCCGCCACCCGCTGAGCGTCCGCTTCTAGTTCCGGGCCAGCGGCGCGTTTGTCGTAGCTCCTGAAATCAACACAGCCATCAACGCGAGCTGCGTGACCTGCTCGGTCGCGGGGAGGCGTCGGCTCAAACGCGCGAGAGCCTCGGCGGCTTCCAGTCGGCCGATAACGTCGGCGCTGTGCGCGAGCTGGTATTTGAGCATCGAGGTGGGCTGCGGAAAGTTAATCATCTTCAGCAGGCGCGCGCCTTTGTCGAAGCGAATCATCAGGGGCTTGCCGTCTAGTTGAAACGTGAAGCGTTGGGTGCGCGCCGTGACCTCTATGCGTTCGGTGCGCGCGCCGGATTGTGTCGCCAACTCGACTTCCATCGGCAGGCGGAAGACGAGGGGCGTCATGGCCTCCTGCGCTTGCGTCTGCGTGACCTCCAGGGTGAGCTTGCGGGTCGGCGCGTTGTAGAAGGAGCGAACGCGCAATTCAGGGAAGCCGGCCTTGTAGACCCACTGGTCGAAAAACCAGTCAAGCCGCTGGCCCGTCGTCTCCTCGAAGACGCGTTTGAGGTCGGCGGTCGTCACGGGCTTGAACTTGTTCTCGTCCAGGTAGCGATGAAGCGCCTTCCAGAACATTTCATCACCGACCGTCTCGCGCAGCATGTGCAGGACGAGCGCGCCCTTTTTGTAGACGGTCGAGTCAAACAGATCGAGCGGCGAGCGGTAGCGGTCGAAGACGAGCGGGCGGCGGTGTCTAGCCAAATCTTCGAGGAAATAGAGCGACATGTTCGAGCGCATCTCGGCCAGGTAGGCGTCGTGCCCCGCGTCGTGTTCGCGGAAGACCGCTTCCATGAAGGTGGCGAAACCCTCGTTGAGCCACAGCTCTGACCAGTCCTGGCAGGTCACGAGGTTGCCGAACCAGGAGTGTGCCAATTCGTGCGAGATTAAGTTCTCGGTCGAGACCTGCGACTCCGGCGACAGGCTGTGTAGGATTTCCGAGTCGGCGTGCGTCGTGGCCGTGACGTTCTCCATGCCGCCGAAGATGAAGCTCGCGACGACCGTCTGCGCGTAGCGGTTATAAGGATATTCGTGGCCCAGTTTGTCCGAGAAGAGGCGCATCATCTCGGGCGTCTTGGCGAAGGCGCGGCGCGCTGTCTCCTCTGTCCCGCGGTAGGTGTAGTATTCGAGCGGGACGTTTTTGTAAGCGCCGTCGAGTCGCGCGTAGTTGCCGACGACGAGCGAGACCAGATAGCTCGCGTGCGGTTGCGACATCTTCCAGTGAAAGGTGCGCGTCCCGTCCGTGTTCGTGGTCGTCTCGATGAGCGTGCCGTTCGAGATGGCAATCTCGTCCGCGCCGGTCGTAATGTATTGCTCGCTGGTCGCGTGGTCGTCCGGGTAATCGTAAGCCGGGAACCAGTAGTGATTGTCTTCGGGCTCTCCCTGCGTCCAGATTTGCGCGGGCTTGGTCCCCGAGGCGCTCTGGCTCTGCGGGATGAAGTAGAGGCCGCGCTCGGGCCTGGCGCTGTAGTTGATGCGGACGCCGATGGTCTCCGCTGGCTCGTAGGCGCGGTCGAGCTTGATGCTGAGCTTGTCCGGCGGCTGCGTCCACTTGAGCTGCGTGCCTGTGTCGCCGAGCGTGACGGACTCGATCTTCATGCCCGAGGCGTCCAGCTCGAAAGAGGTGAAGCCCGTGGCGAGAGGTTTGAGCACGACGGTCGTCTCGCCTATGACGGTTTTGTTCGGCACGTCAAAGCGCGTGCGGATAACGTAATGCTGTACGTCGTAGGTGCGCTCGGGCCGCACACGCTTCTCGCCTGTGGGAAGGTTACGTGGAAACCTGGATTCGGAGGAGGTGGTGGCGCGCGCCCTCGTACGCCGCCGCTGTGCCAATGTGGCGGGCGCGAAAGCTGAAAGAACGAAGGCGAGTGCGATGACGAAAGCGAGCAGGCGGCGTGCGGTGGTGCGAGCGATCATTAAACCTTCCCTGAAATGGACGAAGAGTTCGGTCTCCTGGGAGAGCTTAATCGTGCCTGATACCGGGTGTAAAGTCGCGGGCGAACGCTCTCGGTCAGGCAAGGTTGGACGGCTTGGGCCTCAGAAAATTGCGCTCGGCGAAAATTTGAATTCACGGCAAAGCGGCGTATATTCATCGCACAGCTTTTCTTCGCGCCTTTGCGCCTTTGCGTGAAAAAACCAGAACCACTCACGCCAAGACGCAAAGGCGCAAAGAAGAAGTTAAGAACGATTGGAGAAACAGGATGCTCCGTTGCGCCGCCTCTTTGTTCTGTTTGTTGTTACTCGCTTCCGGCTTCCACCAAAAAATTATGGCACAGAGCACAACCCCGGCGGCCCCGCCCGAGTGGCAGACGCACGCCGAGAAGACCAACTACCGCGAGACGCCGCGTTACGACGAAACCATCGCCTTCGCGCGTAGACTGGACGACGCCTCTCCCCTGATTCGCTACACAAGCTTCGGCCGGAGCGGGGAAGGGCGCGCGCTCCCGCTCGTCATCGCTGCGACCGGGAACGATTTCACGCCGCAGGCGGCCAGACGCGCGGGCAAATCAATCGTCCTCGTTCAAGCCTGCATACATGCGGGCGAGTCCGACGGCAAAGACGCGGGCTTCGCGCTGCTACGCGACATCGCCGTCACGAAGACTCGGACGGGGCTGCTGGACCGCGTCGTCCTCCTCTTCATCCCGATTTACAATACGGACGGCCACGAGCGTTTCGGCCCCTTCAACCGCATCAATCAGGACGGCCCTGCGGAGATGGGCTGGCGCGCGACCTCCGCGAACCTCAATCTCAACCGCGACTACATGAAGGCGGATGCGCCGGAGACGCGCGCGTGGCTCAAGCTCTGGACCGAGTGGAACCCGGACCTCTTGATCGACTGCCACGTCACGGACGGCGCGGACTTTCGTTACAACATCACCTACATCTACGAGCACCAGCAGCACGCGCCTGTGCCAATTCTGGGCTGGATGCGCGACGCGTTCGACGGCCGAATTTTTCCTGCGGCGGAAGGGGAAGGGAATTTATTGGCACAGTACATGACTTTCCGCGACAACAGGGATTTGGCGAAGGGGGTTGACGGCTTCGTCATGCCGCCGCGCTTCTCGACGGGCTACACGACGGTGCGCAACCGGCCGGGGCTGACGATTGAGACGCACATGCTCAAGGATTATCGCTCACGCGTGCGCGGGACTTACGACCTGCTACGATTCACGCTCGAAGAGATTAATCGCAACCCGGATAAGCTCTTGAGCGCAGTGCGCGAGGCGGACGAGTTGACGGTGAAGGCCGGAAAAAGTTACGACCCGGCCCGCCGCTACCCGCTGCAAATCGAGATCACAGATAAGCCCAGGCCGTTCGCGTTCAAGGGCGTCGAGTCGCGCACGGAGCAAAGCGACGTTTCGGGCCAACTCCGCGTCGTCTTCGGGACGAAGCCGCTGGACATGACGCTGCCTTTTTACGACGAGGGGCGAGTCGCCGCCTCTGTCGCGCCACCGCTTTACTACGTCGTCCCGCCCCAATGGGGGAGCGTCATAGAGGTGCTGGCCGCGCACGGGCTGCGCTTGCAAAGACTCACGACGCCCGCGACGATTGAAGTCGAGAGTTATCGCTTCACGGACGTGAAATTCGCCGCCGCGCCTTTCGAGGGGCGCGTCCTCCCGAGTTACAAAACGAATCCTGTGAAGGAGCGCAGAACTTTCCCGGCGGGTTCGGTTGTTGTGCCAATTTCACAGCCCGCGGGTTTCGTCGCGGTGCATCTGCTCGAACCCCTTGGGCCGGATTCGTTCGTCGCGTGGGGATTCTTTAACGCCATCTTCGAGCAGAAGGAGTACGGCGAGGATTACGTGCTCGAAAAGCTGGCGCGCGAGATGCTGGCGAAGGACGAGAATCTGCGCCGCGAGTTCGAGCAGAAGTTAAAAAGCGACCCGAAGTTCGCCGCCGACCCGGCCGCGCGCCTCAATTTCTTCTACGAGCGCTCGCCCTACTGGGACCGTCAGATGAATTTGTACCCGGTCGGGCGCGTCGTCGCGCCGCTCAACTTGCGGCTCTCGGATTACAAATAAAAAGGGAAGCGGGCGCAGAGGGCTTTAACGGCCCACGCGCCCGCTTCCCGATTCAGTTGTGTTGCCT
>DATFCB010000775.1:0-2761 GCA_035253525.1 Pyrinomonadaceae bacterium
AGGCGCTGGAGACGCAAAGGGGTTGAGTCAATGGGCGGCTTGAGTCTTGAAACGAGCCGCCAATCGAGCTTTCATCTACACCGCCATCTTCTTTGCCTTCGTGCGGACGAAGGCGTAGTTGAGGGCAGGGAGCGAATTGAAGTCGGCGGCCTTGCCGCAGAATTCCTTCGCCTTGGCGCTGTCGCCTTTGCCTTGATATGCCTGGCAGAGGCGGTAGAAGTTCTGTGGATTCTGCTGGCCCGTCTGCTGTAGTTCGGCGATGGCCTTGTCGTAGTCCTTTTCGGCCAGCGCGATCATGCCGTCGAGTTGGTGCGACTGCCGAACTTGCGCGGGGTTCTTCGCGCCCTTGCGGAATTCGTCCGCCTCGGCCTTCGCCTTCGCGTTGTCTTTCATGCCCAACGCGACTGTCGCCAGGTTGTAGTGATGGAAGAGCCTCGTGTTGTCCTTAATCTCCTGCGACTGGCCGGACCCCTCGATCATCTTGAGCAGGCGATCGAACTGCTCCTTCGCCTCGGCGTATTTCCCCATCTCGGCGAGGATGGTTCCTTTGGTCTGAAGGTCGCCCGCCATCGCCGCCACGTCGTTGATCTTCTCGCCGAGGGCGTACTGCTTGTCCACGTCTTCAAGCGCCTTATCCAGCTTGCCGCTGTCAACGTCTATGACCGTCTGCGCGAAGAGCGCCGTCCGGCGCTCGCCGTCGCTCCGCGCCTTCTCGGTCATTTTCTGTAGCTCGGCCGACGCCTCGTCATACTTGCCCTGGTACATCAGGGCGGCGGAAATCGCGAAGTGCGAGTTGACGAAGTTGGGCTGAATGGAGAGCGCTTTGCGGTACTGCGTGATCGCTTCGTCAAACCTGCCCATCTTGAGCAGTAGCTCGGCGTAAGAGTCGTAAGGGTTCGGGTCTGTCGGGATCAACTCGATGTACTTCTTGAAGGCCGTCTCGGCGTTCGCGTAATCGCCGTTCTGCCGGTAGGCGTAGCCAAGCAGGTTGTGAGCGTTCGAGTAGTTCGGGTTCAGCTCGGTCGCTTTCTTGTAGTGCTGGATTGCCTGCGCGTAATCCTGCTGGCCGAAGTAGTAGCCGCCAAGGTTGAAGTGCGCGCGCTCTTCGTTCGGGTGCAGGGCGACGAGTTTGTCAAGATACTCCTTCTGCTTTGCGGTGTTGCCGTTGGTCCCGGCTTCGGTCGAGAGGATGAGCAGCCGCTCGCCTTCCGAGGCTTTGTCGGCGAGGCTGACGGCATGTTTCAGGTGGTCGAAGAACTCCTTCGCGGTCGGCGAGGAGTTGGCGCGGGCCAAGTGCGCGGCGGCGAAATTCGGGTCGAGCGAGATCGCCTTGTCGAAGTGTGCGACGGAATCCTGTATGAGCAGCTTATCGGCCAGGTCGCGTCCTTGCAGGAACTCCTTTCTGGCCTCTTCGGACGCCGTGGTGATGGGGAGTTTCCCGGCGGCGGTTGAAGCAGTGGAGGCGGGAGCGGTTTCGGTCGTGGTCGTGGCTGTCTTGCCATCACCGCTCGTCGTGGCACAACCCGTCCACGTCGCGGCACTGAGCGCAACAATCGCGCCCAAAAGGAAAAGCTTGTTACGGCGCATCTGACATCTCCTTTGAAAGTAGGTTAGGCCAATGACTCGCAACGGGGAGTAAGGTTGCGTCATTGTCTTTAAAAAGCGAGGTCGGTCGAGCCTTGTCTAAAAGGATGAGGCGCTGACAGCGTCTCGGATAATGCGTGTTTGGTTTCAGCGCCCTTCAGTCTTGAACGAAAAGACGGGCGGATATGTTCGGTCAGGTGAGGCGCGAAAGCAGGGATGAAGTCAAGAAATTAATCGCCGCTCGGAGAGGTGTCCGAAACAATGGAACGATTACGAAAAAGAGATGAGGGATGAACGAAGGGATGAGGGATGAGGGATGAGGGATGAATGAAAGGCTTTCCGTCTTTACTTCATCCCTCATCCCTCATCCCTCATCCCTTTTCCTCAGCACGACCGTACGCGGAATCCCCTGCAAGTCTTCGTGTATGTCTAAAAGCTCCCAGACGCGCGGGTCAATCAATTTCTTCACCGCCTCGTGCTGGTCGAAGCCGATTTCCATCAAAAGGTGTCCGCCCGAATCAAGGAAGCGCGGCGCGTCCGCGACGAGAGCGCGTATGATGCGCAGGCCGTCGCCGCCGGGCGTGAGCGCCGCGCGCGGTTCGTGGTCGCGCACCTCGCGTTGCAGCCCAATGATCGCGTCCTCCGCGACGTAGGGCGGGTTCGAGACGATCATCGTGAAGCGCGCGCGCGACGAGTCAAGCGCAGCGAAACGGTCGGAGGCGACGAGATGGAAGCGCTCGTTGACGCCCGCACGCGCCGCGTTGCGCGCGGCCACGCGAAGCGCAGGCACAGAAATGTCCACGCCGACGGCACGCGCGTCCGGCTGTTCGTTGAGGAGACTGACGGCGATGCAGCCGGAGCCTGTGCCTACGTCGCAGATGAGCGCGGGGCCGTCCCGTTCGTCCAACAGATCGAGCGCGGTCTCCACCAGCAGCTCAGTCTCCGGGCGCGGGATGAGCACATCCGGCGTCACCTCGAAATCCAGTTTGTAAAACTCCTGATGCCCCGTGATGTACTGAAGCGGCTCGCCCGCCGCGCGCCGCTCGACGAGGCCGCGCAGACGACTCACCTCATCGAGCGCGAGTGTCGTCTCCGCGCTCGTAATCAAAAACGTACGGTCGCGCCCCGTGACGTGCTCCACGAGCGACGCGGCCTCGCGCCGCGCCTCCTGCACGCC
>DATFCB010000776.1:0-3049 GCA_035253525.1 Pyrinomonadaceae bacterium
GCTGGATTTCACACCTCGAATACTTCTGGCGCGACCCCTCGTTCGCGCGCTTCCTGCGCAGGCTCGCCTCCTTCTCGCGCCTCATCCTCTTCGACAAGCGCGGCACGGGTCTTTCAGACCGCGTCCCCGTGCACGAGCTGCCGACGCTCGAACAGCGCATGGACGACGTGCGCGCCGTGATGGAGGCGGTCGGGTCCGACCGCGCCGCGCTTTGCGGCGTCTCCGAGGGCGGCCCCATGTCCGCGCTCTTTGCCGCGACCTACCCGGAGCGCACAGCCGCGCTCGTCATGATAGGAACTTACGCCAAGCGCATCTGGGCCCCGGACTACCCGTGGGCACCGACCGCTGAGCAGCGCAACCATTTTTTTGAAGAGATACAGAAGAACTGGGGCGGGCCAGTCGGCATTGAGGAGCGCGCGCCGAGCAAGCGCGACGACCCGCAGTTCCGCGAGTGGTGGGCCACTTACCTGCGCATGGGCGCGAGTCCGGGCGCGGCCGTGGCGCTGACGAAGATGAATGCGGAGGTTGACGTGCGCCACGTCCTGCCGACCATACGCGTGCCGACCCTGGTGCTGCACCGCACGGGCGACTTGTGTCTGAAGGTGGAGGAGGGGCGCTACGTGGCCGAGCGCATCCCGGAAGCGAAGTACGTGGAGCAGCCCGGCGAGGATCACCTGCCGTTTGTGGGTGACCAGGACAGTATGCTCGACGAGATCGAAGAGTTTCTGACGGGCGTGCGCCACACGGCCGAGCCGGAGCGCGTGCTCGCCACGGTGCTTTTCGCGCGCATAGCGGATTCGCCGCGGCACGTGGCGGCGCGCGGCGAGCGCGAGTGGCGCAGCCTGGTCGAGCGCTTCCGCGCGCACATCAGCAAGGAGATTGCGTGGTTCCGCGGGCGCGAGGTTGACATGACCGGGGCGGGGCCGCTCGCCACCTTCGACGGGCCAGCGCGCGCCATCCGCTGCGCCTGCGCCATCAGCGAGTACGCTTCGCGCCTCGGGATAGAGATACACGCGGGACTGCACACGGGCGAGTGTGACCTGCTGGACGAATCGCGCGTCGGGGGCGTGGCCGTAGAGGTTGGCCGCGAAATCCGCGACCGCGCGCTCGCCGGCGAGGTCTTAGTCTCGCACACCGTCAAAGACCTGGTCGCCGGCTCCGGCCTGGACTTCAACCAGCGCGGAGCCGAAATCTTCGACCAGATTCCAGGCGAGTGGCAGTTGTATAAGGTCGAGCGCTGCGCGCGCGCTTGAGAAGTTAAAATCCCGGAGGGATGTAATTAACCTTCGCGTCGCACGACCAACTCTTTCAGAACCATTTCGTCCGGGTCAATGCGAACGTCCGTGGGCGCACGCGGTAGGGGGATGCGTTGCGTCGTCTCTCGACCGGTCGGCGTGAGCGTCGCGCGCTGTGTGCCGCGCGCTGTGACTACCTCCACCGCGAGCGGGTTAAGGAAGGGTGCGTCTGCCTGCGTCTGCCTGAGCCGTATGATTAACTCGCCGCGCCCGCCTTGCGTCTTCTGCCACGACCATGAGGCTTCGTAGCGCGGGTGGCCGGCGGCGTAAACCCAGCGCGCAAAAAACTCCTTCAGGTTCTTTCCCGAGCTCTTCTCAAGAGCCGCGCGCAAGTCCTCCGTCGAGGCCGTCGCGTGCGCGTGCGCGCGGTAGTAGCCGCGTATGCCTTTGAAGAACGCCTCGTCGCCCAGAATCCCGCGCAGCATGTGCAGCACCCACGCGCCCTTCTGATAGCTGTTCGGGTTGAGCAGCTTGAAGAGGTCTTCCGTCTCCGTGTCGTAGATGGGCGCGCGGCGTGTCCTCTCGTAGTTGAAATAAGCCTCGGCCGTGCGGCGCATGTACTCGCGGAAAGCCTCCTTGCCGTCATAATGCTCGACGAAGACCCCCTCGAAGTAGTTGGCGAATCCTTCGCTCAGCCAGATATCGGCCCAGGTCTTAATCGCTACGGAATCGCCGAACCACTGGTGCGCTATCTCGTGGCCCATTAATTCGACGATGCCGCGCCGGATTTTGAACGTCGGGCTGATCGGCAGCGCGTCCACGGGCGTGCTGAAGAGACCGCCGGTCAGGACAATCGCGCTCGCGTTCTCCATCCCGCCGAAGCGCGTCGCGCCGACGATCAGAGCCAGCTTCTCGTAAGGGAAGGGCGCGATCTTTTCGCTGAAGAACTCAAGGGTCTGAGGGGCGGAGCTGAACCCACGCGGGGCCGCGTCCCTGTCCGTCTGCGGGACGTAGTAGGCGAGCGGCACACTCGTCTTCACGGGCGCTTGAATCTCCGCATACTCGCCAACGGCGATAATCATGCAGTAAGGCGAAATCGGATTTTCCTCGTGGTAAGTCCAGACGGTCGTCCCGTCCGTGCGTGTGCCAGTTTTGACCAGGCGACCGTTGGCGACGACGAGGTCGCGCGTGGGGGCCGTGACCGTGAAGTTGACGCTGGCCTTCGCCGAAGGGTGATCCAGACAGGGTATCCAGTGATGAACGCGGTCGGGCCAATTGTCGCCGGTCGCGGAAGGCTTGCCCGCCTTGTCCGTCTTGAGAATCAACCCATCTTTCGGCTTGCCGTGGTAGTTGACGACGATGACGAGCCTGGCGCTGCTCGCGGCGGGTTGCGGGAGCGTGACGTTGAGGCGACCGTTGCCCTGCTCGAAGCGCGCGGGCGTGCCCCCGATTGTCACGGAGTCAATCGTCAAGTCGCCGAAGTCCAGGTCAACCACACCGAGCGGGCCTTTCAGCACCTGGATGCTGACCTCCGCGCTGGCGCTCGTGAGTTCCGTCAACTGGTTGTCGAGCGTGACACGGATGTCGTAATGAACGGGACGCCACGCGTCAATCAGTCGCTCACGCCGCGCGGCCACGGCTTGCGCGCAAGCCGCAACGACGAGCAGCGCGACGACGAGCGTGCGCACGCGCATCGGCAGCACGAACATCAGATAAACGTCGTCGTCCGGCCACTGCATCGCATAGGCAGTCATCACGCCGAACACGGCCGCGGACGAACCGATGAGCGCGCCCGACCGGATGAACAGCATCTG
>DATFCB010000777.1:0-4040 GCA_035253525.1 Pyrinomonadaceae bacterium
CTCAAACACAATGTCTGTTTCCGCGAGACTGACCTGGGCGGAAAGTCTTATCTGGTCTTTCCTGAGTTAATCAACCTCAAAAAACCGTTGCTAGAGAACGAAGCGACGGAAGATGGTGTGGCCTATACGATCAGCGGCGCAATCGAGAACGTGTATGCCTCGATGGTCGTGCTGCTAGGCTACACGCAGACCTTCACACGCACGAATCAGTGGCGTAACCAGGCCCGCTACGAGGTGGACGATAGCTTAATCTGCGGCTTCTGCCAGGAGGGCGAACGCGACGGCGAACTGGATTTCGTGCTCTATTTCGGCACGAACGTGCCGGCATCGGTTCGGACGCTATTCCAGGGCTTGTTCGAGAGTTTCCTGGGACGCCGCAATCTGACGGTATTCCGCTACGAGCCCCTGTTCTGTCCGGAGTGCGGCCAGCCGCTTGATCGCTCAGTGGCGCGAACGAAATTGCGCGAAGGCAAAGCGTTCACGTTCTGCAACGACTGCGGCGGAAAGCTGACGCTGCCGAAAGCACACGAGCCGATTCAGTTGACCCAACAACAGCAGACGGAAGTGGAGAACCAACGCCGCGTCGCGGACGTGCGCACTCGGTTCGAGCAGGCCATCTACAGCGTCAAGGCTTACGTCAAGGACCAGGGAATCAAGGTGCCGGAATGCTTCATCAGTTATGCCTGGGGCGAAACGCAGCACGAGCGCTGGGTAGAGCGCAATCTAGCTACGGATTTACAGAAGGCGGGGATTGACGTGGTGCTGGATCGTTGGGAGAACGCCAAGATCGGCGCGAGCATGTTGCGGTTCGTAGAACGAGCGCTCAAGTCTGATCGAGTCATCGTCGTCGGCACGCCGCTTTACCGCGAGAAGTACGATAACGGAGACCCCATGAGGGGCTTCGTCCTGGCCTCCGAGGGCGACCTGATCGGGAAGCGCATGCTGGGAACGGAGTCAGGAAAGGAGACAATCCTGCCGGCCCTTTTGGCAGGGACAGAAGAGACATCTTTCCCCCCGCTGCTACAGTGTCGCGTCTATGCGGACTTCCGCGACAACACGACCTACTTTTCGACGGCTTTTAACGTGATTCTCAGCCTCTACCAAATTCCGCCAACTGATCCTGCCGTGGCCGATCTGTGCGAGTCGCTGCGCTAATCGGAGATGCTGTCGGCCGCCGCTCAAGTGAGCCTGATGGCCCAGGCCGCGCACGTCGTTTCAATCGGCGGGCGTGACGAGGGCGCTCCGTGCGCTGGTGCTGACCGAGACTAACGGCTGTCGCGAAAGCACGCAAGGGAAAGAAACATTCAACCGCTTTGCGGTCTTCCTGGCGTCTTTGCGCCTCCAGCGCGAGATTGCTTTTCTTCGCCACGCCTGAAACTGAACCACTACCCGCAGCAGTGATGCTTGACACGTTTGGCGTGCGCTCTGTTACCATCGCTTTTTACTGAAGATGACGAATCAAAGGCTTTCCATCTCCGCGGAGTTGCGTGGGCGGTTCGCGGGGGCGCGGCGTGTGTTGGTGCTGACGGGGGCGGGTGTGTCGGCGGAGTCGGGCGTGCCGACGTTTCGGGGCGGGGGGCAGTCGGCCGTGTGGAAGGGGATGCCGTTCGATAAGATTTCGTCGGCCGGGATGCTGGAAAGAAATCTCGCTGAGGTCTGGGAGTGGTTCGATTACCGCCGGGGCGTCATTGAAAAGATAGAACCGAACGCGGCGCACAGGGCGTTGGCGCGGTGGCAGGAGCGGTTCGAGGATTTTACGCTGGTCACGCAGAACGTGGACGGGTTGCACCAGGCGGCAGGGTCCAAAGAGGTGATAGAGCTTCACGGCAACCTGTGGCGCGCGCGGTGTCTGTCGTGTCGCACGAAGTACGACTTGCGCGACAGGGAATCGGAGGCTGGCCGGAGCTACACCTGCACGGACTGCGGGAGCTACTTGCGGCCTGACGTGGTGCTCTTCGGCGAGATGCTGCCAGCAGGGGCGTTCGAGCGCGCGGCCGCCGCTGCCGGAAACTGTGAACTCTGTTTCGTCGTGGGAACTTCGGCGCTCGTGTACCCGGCTGCGGGCTTGCCTGAGGTGGCGCGGGCGGCGGGCGCGTACGTGGTCGAGGTCAACCCG
The DNA here is from genome assembly GCA_035253525.1 of Pyrinomonadaceae bacterium. Classification (GTDB taxonomy): domain Bacteria; phylum Acidobacteriota; class Blastocatellia; order Pyrinomonadales; family Pyrinomonadaceae; genus QHXM01. Next base: position 2,117 of record DATFCB010000777.1, read on the forward strand.
GAGCGGACGCCGCTGTCGGATTTGTGCCAAGAGGTGATACAGGGGCGGGCCGGGGAAGTCCTGCCGCTCTTTGACGTGTGATGAGAACTCTCTATTTCGACTGCTTCGCCGGCGCGAGCGGCGACATGATTCTGGGCGCTCTGGTCGGCGTCGGAGTTGACGCGCGCCTGCTGACGGAACAACTGTCGCTCCTTGACGTTCCCGGTTACGAAGTCAGTTTCGAGACGGTTGACCGCTCGGGCATCAGCGCCACGCGCGCAATAGTCCGAGCCGAAGAAGAGCACGCGCACCGCCACCTCAGCCACATCCTGAAGATCATTAACGATTCGCGCCTCGCGGGCACCGTGAAGGAGCGCGCGTCAAAAATCTTCACGCGGCTGGCCGAGGCCGAAGCGAAGATTCATAACGTCGCGGTCGAGCGCATACATTTTCACGAGGTCGGCGCGCTCGACGCGATTGTTGATGTCGTCGGCGCGTGCGTCGGCTTCGAATTGCTCAAGGTCGAGCGCTTCATCTCGTCAGAGCTTCACGTCGGGAGCGGCATGGTGGAAATGGCCCACGGCCGTTTCCCCGTCCCGCCGCCCGCCGTGGCAGAGCTTTTGAAAGACGCGCCCGTCTATTCGTCAGACATCAAGGGCGAATTGGTGACGCCGACGGGCGCGGCCATCATCAGCACACTCTGCGACGAGTTCGGCCCGCTGCCCCTGATGAAGATTGAGCGGACGGGTTACGGCGCGGGCGGGCGCGAGTACCAGAACTTCCCGAACGTGCTGCGGCTGATGCTCGGCGAGAGCGCGGCAGAAACGCTAACGGACGAGCGGCTGGTGATGGTTGAGACAAACATTGACGACATGTCGCCGCAGGTCTACGGGCACGTGATGGAAGAGGCTTTAAGGCGCGGCGCGCTCGACTGCTATTTGACGCCCGTGCAGATGAAGAAGAACAGGCCGGGCACGCTTCTTTCCCTCCTCTGCCGGCCCGCGTTGCGAGACGAGATGTGCCAGTTTTTACTCGCGGAGACGACGACGCTCGGCGTCCGCTTTTACGAAGTCATGCGCCGCGCGCTTGAGCGCGAGACGGTGAAAGTCGAAACAAAGTTCGGCGAGATTAATGTTAAAGTGGCACGACTCGACGGTGTAGTCATTAAGGGGATGCCCGAGTACGAGGAGTGCCGGGCGGCAGCGGAAAGGGCCAATGTCCCGCTCCTGGAAGTCGAGCGGGCGGCGCTCGCTTCGTTCTCCAGGTCGCGAGAGTAACGGGTGAAGAGATGAGCACGAAACTGTCAGACGCCGAAGAAGAGTTGATGAACGGGGCGCGCACCCGTATTGACCTGGAGATGGTGGCGCGGGGCGTGCGCCTGATTTTGGAGGGAATCGGCGAAGACCCGACGCGTCCGGGGCTGCAAGAGACGCCACGGCGCGTGGCCGAGATGTACGCGGAGCTGACCGCAGGGATGCGCGAAGACCCGCACGAGCATGTCGTGCCGCTGCCGGGCGATAAGCACGACGAGATGGTGATCGTCAAAGACATCAACATCGCCTCGATCTGCGAGCACCACCTGGCACCGTTCGTCGGGCGCTGCCACATCGCTTACATCCCCAAGGGCGGCCGCATCGTCGGGCTCTCGAAGCTGGCGCGTCTGGCGGAAGTCTTCGCGCGCCGCCTGCAAGTGCAGGAGCGTTTGACCTCGGAGATCGCAAACACGCTTTACGAAGGACTGAAACCGCTCGGCGTGATGGTCGTCATAGAGGCCGAGCACACTTGCATGACGTTGCGCGGGGTGAAGAAGCCCGGCGCGATCACCATCACCTCGACGGTGCTCGGCGGCTTTCGCAAAGACCCGCGCACGCGCGCCGAGGCGATGGCGTTGATAACAGGGAAGTGAGAATTTCTCTTCGCGTCTTTGCGCCTTTGCGTGAGGCTG
>DATFCB010000778.1:0-4286 GCA_035253525.1 Pyrinomonadaceae bacterium
CGAGATGCGGTTCTCGACGACGCCCGTGTAGATGAGCGGGACGCGGTGCTCGACGCCCGGCGCGCCGTTCGGGATTTTGGTGAAATCGTCCCGGCCCAATTCCTTCTGCTCCTTCATGCAGAAGGGGCAGTGGTCTGTGGAGACGACTTGCAGGTCGTCCGTCTTCAGCCCCTTCCAAAGCTCGTCCTGGTTCCACTTCTCCCGAAGCGGCGGCGTCATCACGTACTTCGCGCCCTCGAAGTCCTCGCCGTAATCCTCAATCGAGAGGAACAGGTACTGCGGGCAGGTCTCAGCATACGCGGGCAGGCCGCGGTCGCGCGCCTCGCGCACCTGGTCGAGCGCGTCGGCGCAACTGAGGTGGACGATGTAGACGGGCGACTCGGCCATCTCCGCAATCGCGATGGCGCGGTGAACGCCCTCGGCCTCGGCGCGTGTGGGGCGCGTCAAGGCGTGGTACTTCGGCGCGGTTCTACCTTGCGCGAGCGCGCGCTTGATGATCTCGTTGATGACGATGCCGTTCTCGGCGTGCATGCAGATGAGGCCGCCGCGCTCGCCCGCCGCGGACATCGCGCGGAAGATGGTCGCGTCGTCAACCAGGAAGACGCCTGGGTAGGCCATGAAGAGCTTGAAACTCGTGATGCCCTCGTCCATCACCGTGTACAGCTCCTCGATCTGGTTGTCTTCCAGCTCGGTCGTGATGAGGTGAAAGCCGTAATCAATCGCCGTCTTCCCCTCGGCCTTTTTGTGCCAGTTGTCCACGGCCTCGATTAAAGCCTGCCCCTTGTACTGGACCGCGAAATCAATGATCGTCGTCGTCCCACCGTGCGCCGCCGCGATTGTCCCCGTGCGGAAGTCGTCCGACGCCTCCGTCCCCCCGAACGGCAACTCCATGTGCGTGTGCGGGTCAATCCCGCCGGGGATGACCAGTTTCCCCGAGGCGTCAATCACATGGTCCGCCTCCACGTCGAGCTTCGCGCCGATGACTGAAACAGTCTCATCTTCAATCAGCACGTCCGCCTTGTAATCGTCAACGGCAGTGACGATGCGGCCATTACGAATTAGAGTTTTCATCAGTTGAGTTCCGTTGAAAGAAGTGACGACATTCGTTTTCAGACTACTGATTAGATCATGACTTGATCGTGCGCTTGATAGGTCTCACGTCGAGCCTCCTTTCAAGGCTGTGTCGGCGGCGGAGGCACTGTCGGCGGCGGCACCGACGGCCGCCACGACTCGTCATCCTCCAGGTCGCGCGTCAGGACGCCGGCGAGGGCGCGGCTGGCCGCGATGAGTAACGCGCCGAGCGTGATCATCAGGGTGGGCAGGAGAAATTGCAGCATGATCATGGAGCCCATGCCTGACAGTCCAGACATACCCGGCCCGGAGGCCATGCCACTAAATATGGACAAGGTCGCGAGAATGAAGATCAGCGTCATCAACCCGTAGATGATGGACATCAGACCTATGATTCTGAGGACCACCGTGGCGAAGGACCTTGTTCTCATGCCGTCTCCTCCTTCGTCATTGTGTCGCGGCGAAGGCCCCGTCGAGTGCCTTGATTAATTCGTCCACGGTGTCTTTCGTCGAGTTGAGCATCAGCCCCGTGCGAATCACGTTGGCGTAGAGTCCGCCCTTGCCGATGAGGACGCCGCGCCGCCTCGTCTCCTCGAAGACTTTGAGGACGGACTGCGGGTCCGGCTCCTTCGTCTCGCGGTCTTTGACGAGTTCGACCGCCTGCATCAGCCCGAGGCCGCGCACGTCGCCGATGACCGTGTACTTCTCCTTTAACTCTTCCAGCCGCTCGCGGAAATAGTTGCCGACCTCGGCCGCGTTGCGCTTCAGGTCTTCCTCTTCGATGACCTTGATGACTGCGAGGGCGGCGGCCATCGAGACGGGGTTGCCGCCGAAGGTCGAGAAGGTCAGGCCCGGATACGCGTCCGCGACTTCCGGCGTCGCGGTCGTCATCCCGACTGGCACACCGTTGCCCATGCCCTTGGCCGAAGTGATGATGTCCGGCTCCACGTCCCAGTGCTCGATGCCGAACCACTTGTTGCCCGTGCGGCCCCAGGCGGTCTGTACCTCGTCCGCGATGAAGAGCCCGCCGTGGTTGCGCGTGATCTCGGCGGCGCGCTCGAAGTAACCCGGAGGCGGAACGATGAAGCCGCCGACGCCGAGGATGGGCTCGGCCATGAAGGCCGCTATCTCGCCCGTGGTCGTCGTCATAATCAACTCTTCGATGTCGTTGGCACAGGCCAGCCCGCACTCCGGGTAAGAGAGCTTGAACGGGCAGCGGTAACAGTAAGGCGCGCGCGCGTGAACGATGCCCGCGACCTGCGGCGGCAACGACCGCCAGGTCGAGTGGCCCACGGCCGAGAGCGCCGTGGCCGAGCGGCCCGAATAGCTGTGACGAAGCACGACGATCTCGTGGCGGCCGGTCGCGGTCTTCGCGGCGTGAATGGCCGTGTCGTCGGCCTCGGTCCCGCTGTTGGTGAAGAAGGATTTTTTCAGGCGGCCGGGCGTAATCTCCGCGAGCTTTTCGGCGAGGTCCGATTGCGGCTTGTTGCTGTAGAGTGTGGAGGTGTGAGACAGCGTCTTGACCTGCTCGATGATGGCCGCGTTCACTTTCGGGTTCGCGTGGCCGACGCTGACGGTCAGCACGCCGCCGAAGCAATCCAGGTAGCGATCGCCTTTGTCGTCCCAGACGTACATCCCCTCACCGCGTACGAGCGCGAGCGGCTCCTGGTAATAGGTGGCGACCGCTGGGAAGAGAAATTCCTTGTGCTTGCGAACGGTCTCGGATTGCGTGGGCTTCGTTTCGGCTGTGCTCATCTTTGTTCCTCTGAGACGTGAATTTTATGGCCCGGCGGGGCCGGACGGTTCATAGCAGGGCTCGCCCGCGGATTTGTCGGCCAAGCGCCGCGCCTTCATGTTTGAGTTCCGGCCTGCGAGGATTGATTTTGTGATGCAAATCTCCTGCGGCGTGATTTTCGTGACGGTGAGATACGAGACTTCTCTACGGGGGGCGTCACCCCCTGCATATTCGCTGACAGTGACGCGCACGATCAGGGCGACGGGGACGAGTTTGCCTCTCTCCCTGCGCACGCGCCACTCGGCCCTGGTCCCTATGGCCGGAAAGCCGCCGCGCCCGACGTGCCCGACGCCCAGCCCGTGTTTAGAGCCGTCGGTCCCGATGACCGTGAGCGTCTCGGTAATATCGTGCACCTCCACCTGTAGTTTATAGCCCGCGACGCCGGGGCACTCCATTGACCGAAAGCTTTCGCGCTCTCCGAGCGTCTTACACTTGCCCACGCGCAACGTCGTATAGACGCTCTGCATGCCCTGCGCCGAGGCGACCACGCCGGAGGCCAGGAGGGTGAGAATCAGGGGCAGTGAGCTTTTCGCCAGCATCGCGGCTTGCTCCTTCGACCGGACGGTCAATACAGATTCCCCTCGCGTTTGCGCCCCGTGTAGTCCACGTAAACAACTTTCAGCTCGGTGTAGAAGTCGAGCGCCGTCGAACCCTGCTCGCGGTCGCCGATGCCCGTGGCCTTGATGCCGCCGAATGGGATGTGAGCCTCGCCGCCCGTCGTCGGCGAGTTGATGTGCGTCATCCCTGTCTCAATCTCGTCAACGAAGCGGAAGATGCGCGTGGCGTCGTTGGAAAAGATGGAGGAGGAGAGTCCGTATTCGGAATCGTTCGCCACGCGCATCGCCTCGTCGAAATCCTTGACGCGCAGCACCGACAAAACCGGGCCAAAAATCTCTTCGCGCGCGACGCGCATGTCCGGCGTGACGCGGTCGAAGACCGTGGGCCTGACGAAGTAACCTTTGTCCAACGGCTCGCCCCCGGCGCGCTCGCCCCCGCACTTTAATTCCGCCCCGTCCTCGCGCCCTATGTCTATGTAGCGCAGCACGGTCTTGAATTGATTCTCGTCAACGCTCGGCCCCATCTCCGTCTGCGGGTCGCTGCCCGGCCCAATCCGCATCCCTTCGGCGCGCTCGACGAGTCTTGAGACGAACTCGTCCGCAATCTCTTCCACGACCACGGCGCGACTCGTCGCCGTGCAGCGCTGACCCGATGAGCCAAACGCGCCCTGCGCCGTAGACTCGACCGCGAGATTCAGGTCCGCGTCCTCCAACACGACGACAGGGTTCTTGCCGCCCATCTCGCATTGAACCTTCGCCCCGCGCCGCGAGACTTCTTCATAAAGACGTATGCCTATCTGGTTAGAGCCTGTGAAGGAGACGGCCTTCACAGCCGGGTGGTTGATAATCTCGTCGCCAGCCTC
>DATFCB010000779.1:0-6626 GCA_035253525.1 Pyrinomonadaceae bacterium
TTGACCGAGCGGCTCAGGCGGCCGTCCACGAAGAGGACGAGGCCGAAGTCGCCGAGGCTGCCGCCGGGGCCCGCGCCGCGCTGCATCTGGTTGAAGCCGGAGAAGTCGTCGGCCTGGTCCGGATACCAGCGGTAGAACGGAATGATGCCGACGCCGAGCGGGTTACGCGGGCTCGTGAAGCGCCACTTGGCACCGACCACGAAGCTCGTGAAGCTCGAATCGCCCCACAGCCGGTTGATGAAGGGCGCGTCCGGCAGGTACGTAGGCGCGGTCGTGTAAGTCACAGGGACCGTGATGCCGGGGCTCAGGATGGTCGGCGGAAGGTTCTGCGTCGCCAGGACGATGCCCGGCAGGATGCCGCCATAGACCGAGCCGATGCCGGGGAAGTTGTCCGCCGCGCCGAAGTTGCTGTTGTTCTGCGCGACCGGCGGCCCCAACTGGGCGTTGAAGCCCGGGAAGCCGAAGAGCCCGCCGATGACGCCCGGCGTCAGCCCGAAGGTCCCGGCCGAGCCCCCGACGAACGGAAACTGAACGAACGGCTGGTTAAAGGCGGGCCGAAAGACCGCGCCGCGCACCGTGCCGACGTTCGGACCCGACGGAGCCAGGATGATGGCCGCGCCCGAGCCCAACTGCGGGAACTTCAACTGCGAGTTGGGCAGGTAGAAGCTCGATAGATTCTGTGGTGTGTTGACTCTGATCCCGCGCCAGGCCGTGGTGTTGAAGAACAACTCCAGGTGGTCGTTCAACCCGACGTTGAAGCTCAAGGGAACTTCGTTCAGGTCAACGTTGCCGGGGTCGCGGTCAAAGTTGCTGTACGCAATTGAAAAGGTAAACTCTCCTCTACGAAGCGTCTGCCCATCGTAGACGGTGAAGAGTCCGGTCGGCCCCGCAACAGGACCGCCTGTGCCAACGGCCGGGGAGATGTTGCGTGGATCAGTCTCCGGCCTTAAAGCTTGAGCCGATGCTGCGGCACACAGCATCAACGTGGCGAGCGCGGCAACCAGCGCTCTTCTCGCGAGTCTCATCGCATTCCTCCTGCGAAATGAGTATAGAAAATTTCGAAATGAGAGGCCGCGGCTCCCAGGGTCACGGCGGGTTGGGCGGATGTCTTCGTGCATCTCATCTGTTCCTCACAGACATCGCGCGGTCTCCCGGCCAGGTCCCCGGCGGGGCGCGGACGCTCCAACTACAAGCGTGCAACGTAAAGTTTCAAGACTGCTACCGCCCTCGACCGAATACTTTCTTGTAGATGGAGCGGAGCAGCGAGAGGAGCCTCGATTACTAACTAGCACTCTCTTGCCAATGCCAGCTACGGAGCGCCTCTCAACTGTTCTGAAGTTCTTAATTGTTAACTTCTGCCTACTGTTTATAAGAGACAGCGGCCGGGATGTCAACAATTTATAGATTGAACCCATCATGCCGGGCTTTCGTGCGGTCAAGCGAAACTTGCGCCTTTGCCCCGCATACTGAGTTCCGCCAGACCATATACCACATCGCGGCGGAAATCAAGACCTTTTCACGACTTAGCGGAAAAAGCTTGTATGTTTTTTCCGTCACGCGTAAATGCCGCGCATCCTGGTATCGTAGGCCACGCGGTCAATCGCCAGCATATAAGCGGCCGTACGGGTATCCACCGAGTGCGCGTCGGCGTAACGGCACAGGTCGTTGAAACTGGCGACCATCTTCAGGCTCAGCCGCTCGTTGACCACGTCCTCAGGCCAGAAATAGCCCATCCGGTCCTGCACCCACTCGAAATAAGAGACCGTCACGCCGCCTGCGTTCGCCAGAATGTCAGGGATGACGAAGACCTCTTTATTGTGGAGAATTTCGTCGGCGGCGGCCGTCGTCGGCCCGTTCGCGCCCTCGGCCAGGATTTTACATTTAATCCGCTCGGCGTTCTCCGAGGTAATCTGGTTCTCGGTCGCGGCCGGCACGAGCACGTCGCAGTCCAGTTCAAGCAATTCCTCATTGGAGACGAACTCGACGCCCGGAAACTCCTCGAACGAGCGGGTCTGCTGTAAATGGCGGAGCGCCTCGTGTATGTCTATCCCTTCGGGGTTGTAAATGCCGCCGTGCACGTCCGAGATGGCTATGACTTTGTAGCCCGACTCGTGCATCAGCCGCGCGCCGATGCCGCCGACGTTGCCCGAGCCCTGGACGACCACGCGCGTCTCCTGAGGCGTCATCTTGAAACGCTTGATGGCCTCGTTGACGACGAAGAGGATGCCGCGCCCGGTGGCCTCGCGCCGCCCGGAGGAGCCGCCGAGGTCCACGGGCTTGCCCGTGACGACCGCCGTCACGGTGTGGCGCGCGTGCATGGAGTAGGTGTCCATGATCCAGGCCATCGTCTGCTCGTTGGTGTTCATGTCGGGCGCGGGCACGTCCTTCTCGGGGCCGATGAAGTCAATCAACTCGGCCGCATAGCGCCGCGTCACGCGCTCCAGTTCGCCCAGAGACATCTGCGACGGGTCGCAGACGATGCCGCCCTTGCCGCCGCCGAAGGGGACGTTGACGACCGCGCACTTCCAGGTCATCCAGGCGGCCAGCGCCCGCACCTCGTCAATCGTCACGTCGGGCGAATAGCGTATCCCGCCCTTGGCCGGCCCGCGCGCGAAGTTGTGCTGGACGCGGTAGCCCTCGAAGACCTGTATGCGCCCGGAGTCCATGCGCGTCGGAATGTAGACTTTTAGCTCGCGGTTCGGGACGCGCATCACCGCGTAGAGGTCCGGGTCTAAGTCGAGCAACTGCGCCGCGCGGTCAAAGCGCGACATCATGGACTCGAAAGGATTGTCCTCCTTGACGTGCCGCACGTCGTCCGCAATTGCACTGATTGCTATTGCCATTCTCTCCTCCACTATGAAGGGATGAGGGATGAGGGATGAGGGATGAAGGAAAGACGGAAAGCTCTTATTTCATCCCTCATCCCTCATCCCTCATCCTTGCTTTTCAAAATCTCATTCATCGCGCCCGTGCGGTAGCCGTGCAGATCGAGCGTCACGTAGCGAAAGCCCAGGGCGCGGAATTTTTGCGCGAGGGTGTCAACCACCGCGCGGTCAAGGGCGCGGTCGAGTTCCGACGGCGCGATCTCCAAACGCACAAGCTCGTCGTGATGGCGCACGCGGAACTCGCGGAAGCCCAGCGAGCGCATGAGCTCTTCGCCGCGGTCAACCGTGCCGAGGCGCTCGATGGTGACGGGCGTCCCGTAGGCTATGCGCGAAGAGAGACACGGGCTCGCGGGCTTGTCCCACGTCGGGAGCCCCGCGCGCCGGCTCAGTTCGCGCACCTCGCGCTTGCTCATCCCGACTTCGATTAAAGGGCTGCGCACGCCGCGTTCGCCCGCGGCCGCGCGCCCCGGCCTGTAATCGCCCAGGTCGTCCGTCGTCGAGCCGTCAATGACGAAAGCGAAGCCGCGCTCTTCGGCGAGCGGCGCGAGTTTCCCGTAGAGTTCTGTCTTGCAGAAATAGCAGCGGTCGGGCGCGTTGGCGAGGTAACGCGTGTCTTCCAGTTCGTTTGTCTGAATGATCTCGTGATGAAAGCCGAAGCGGCTGACGAGTTCTTCGATCTCGCCGCGCATGTGTCCGGCGAGGCTCGCGGACTCGCCCGTGGCGCACAGGGCACGCTCGCCCAGGACCTCCGTGGCGACGTGGGCGACGTAAGAGCTGTCAACGCCGCCCGAGAAGGCCACGACGACCGAATCCATCTCCGCGAGCAACGCGCGCAGATGCTGCTCCTTCGCTTGCGCGTCGGGAGAGACGACGACTACTGCTTCCTCCGCCCGCCCCGGATGCGCTTCCTCTTCGACCATCACACAGCCGCTCACAGTCTCTCGCTTCCACCTCGCGGCCGGGCGGATGCACCCCGCGCCGCAACTCAACTTTTAATCTATGTGGGGAGCGTTTCGAACGCGACGCGCATGTTATCTCATGCAACGACTAACAGCAAGAGCAGTGGTCAGTGAAAAGCAAAGACTCAGCGCCGCTCGTCGCCCGTTTTAACTGACCGCCGACCACTGACCACTGACCACTGACACTTGATTTCCTTTCGTTGCGTGCTAAGATGAGAGCCTCCCCGGAGGTTGTCTCTTAACTGTCAGGGTCAAGGCTCAGGAAAGTTGCAGTCTGTTTGCGATGCTTTCTCGTTTTCGCATCCACCTCCCTGTCCTCTTAGCACTCGCACTTCTCTGCGCCTTCACGACTCACGCCCAGACGACTTCGGACGAATCGGACGAAGGCGCGGACGAAGCCGTGCAGCTCTTTCATCAGGGACAGGACGCGCACGCCTCTGGCGACCTCGCACGCGCGCTCGAACTCTACGAGCGCGCCATCAAGCTCCGTCCCGAATTCCCGGAGGCCGAATACCAGAGGGCGAGCGCGCTGGTCACGCTTAACCGCGTGCCTGAAGCGGAGAAGGGGTTCCGCCGGGCCATAGAGCTACAGCCCGACTGGACGCTGCCGCTGCTGACGCTCGGCAAGCTGCTCGGACGCGCGGGCCGCGCCGCCGAAGCCGAAGACTTACTACGCCGCGCCTACGAGATTGACGAGGACTCGGCCGTCGCGCTCGTCGCGCTCGCCGACCTGCATCTGCACACGAAAGCCCCGCGCGAGAAATTACTGGCCCTGCTACGCGACTTGAAGACCGCCACGGAAGCCGACGACTCGAACGCCGGCCTCTGGGCCGCGCGCGCCTCAATCGAGCGCGCACTCAGCGAGAAGACGGCCGCGCTTGCAAGCCTGGACCGCGCACTTCTAGGTGAGAACAAGAGCGCGAACACGATCATGGAGCGCGCCGAGTTGCGCGCGGAGTCGGGCGACTACGACGGCGCGCTCACAGACGCGCGCGCAGCCCAGCGCGACCCGCAGCAGTCAACGAGGGCCACGCTCCTCGTCGCGCGCATCTACGCGCAGGCCGGAAAGCCGGACGAGGCGCTCAAGACGCTCGACACGCTCGACGCGTCAAGTAAGAATCTTCCAGAGGCCGTCTCGCTTCGCGCCTCGCTGGCGAAAGATTGCGGTGACAGTTCCGACGAAAACATCGCCGCGACCGAAGCGCTCTTGAAGTTGAACCCGCGCGACGCAGGCGTCATGGCTTGCCTCGGCGCAGCCTTGAGGACGAAAAATCCCACGCGCTCGCTCGAACTCTTCCGCGCGGCGGCCGAGCAGGAGCCGAGCAACGTGCGCCACGCGACGGGCTACGCGGCGGCGCTCGTGCAAGCGCGGCGCTTCAACGAAGCCGCAATCGTCCTGCGCCGCATCCTCGCGGTCGAGCCGGAAAACTTCACGGCGCACACGAATCTGGCGACCGCACTTTACGAGTTGAAAAACTTCCCGGCCGCCCTCGCCGAATTCGAGTGGCTGCTCGGGAAAAAGCCGGATTTGGTCGTGGCTTATTATTTTATTGCCACGGCGCATGATTTTCTTGGAGAATACGCGGAAGCGCTCGCGGCCTACGAGACTTTCCTGGCACGGGCGAACGCGCAACAGAATCAACTGGAAATTGACAAAGTCAATCTGCGACTCCCCACCCTGCGCAACCAGGTCAGGCGCGGCGAGGGAAAGAAGAGCCGTAAATCTAAATCGTGAATCGTAAAGGGAAAGACACAACTTTTCACGATTTACGATTCACGATTCACGAGAAAGGGCTGAACTGATGAACTCGACACACTCTCTCCGAAGGCACGTCGTTCTGGGTTCCTGTTTGCTGGCCGTCGCTGTTGCGTTTGTAGCTCCCGAGGCGCGCGCGCAGGACGGGCACCTGCCGCTCATCTCGGCTCCCGCGCCGCCCATGAAGTTCGTCTCGCGCGGCGAGCGCACGCAGCTCTCTGCCACGCGCGACGCCAAGGCGCGCACGCGCACGACCATCGAGCTGGCCGAAGCACGCCTCGCGCGCGCCGAGCAGTTGACGACCGAGCAGAGGTACAACGCGGCCTCGGGCGAGCTGGGCATCTACCAGGGTCTGATTGAAGACGCGCTCGACTACCTGGACGACATCACGAAGAACGACAACAAGCTGCGCGACACCTACAAGCGCCTTGAGCTGGCACTGCGCGCACACTGCATGCGCCTCGAAGCCATCCGCCGCGTGACGCCCTCGGAGTACGCCATTCACGTCAAGGCCATCTGCGAGTGCGCGCGTAACGCACGCTCGGAAGCGCTCAACTCGTTCTACGGCGACACGGTCCTGCCTTCAACGTCCCTGAACGACGAGACGAAATCCAAGGGCGACGAGGCCGCGAAAGACTCCGCGAAGAAACAATGAAGAATAGACTCCACGCCGCGAACGGCGTCGCCTCCCTGCTGCTCCTCCTGCTCGTCATCCTGTGCGTCGCGCCTCAGCCCGCGCACGCCCTCGCGCGCGATTTTCTGACGCCGAAGGAAGAGGAACTTATCAAAGAGGCGCAGATTCTGGACAAGCGCGTGGAGGTCTACGTCAAGGCCGCCGAGCGGCGATTGCTGATGCTGACGGGGCAGACCGCGCCGGTCGATAAAGAGGCGAAGAAGGATTCGGAGAAGTGGGGCGAGCTGCCGACGGGCACGCGTACCGAACTGATCATGGACATCGCCAACATCCTCGACGCGGCCGTCACCAACATTGACGACGTGGCCCTGCGCGACGAGAAGAACGCCCTG
>DATFCB010000780.1:0-6380 GCA_035253525.1 Pyrinomonadaceae bacterium
GTCCGCGTCACGGCCTGGGACCGCAACGAGGTCAAGGTTGACGCCGTCAAATTGGCCCGCCGCCGCGACCGCCTTGATGAAGTCAAGGTCGTCGTCAGCTCCGACCCGAACAGCATACACGTCGAGTCGGAGTACGCGACCAGGACGCAGACCTTCAACGACGGCGAGGGGAGCTACAACAATCCCGCGACGGTCGAGTACACGCTGACGGTCCCGCGCGACGCGCGCGTTGACTCGATTGAGTTGATTAACGGCGACCTCAACATTGACGGCATCTCGGGCGACGTTAAAGCCTCCTCGATTAACGGGCGGCTCTCGGCGCACGAGCTGAGCGGCGAAGTCAGGCTCTCGACCGTCAACGGGCAGTTGGAGGCAGTCTTCGGCCGCCTGAGCGAGATGAAGGCCATCTCGCTCAGCTCGGTCAACGGCCCGCTCTCCCTGACCATCCCCTCGGACTCGAACGCGGAGTTGAAGGCCGGCACGGTGCACGGGCAGATTACGAACGACTTCGGCCTGCCCGTCAGGCGCGGCGAATACGTGGGCCACGACCTCGCCGGACAACTCGGCGCGGGCGGCACGCGCATCAAGCTCGGCAACGTCAACGGCCCGATCAATATCAGGCGCTCGCAGGACGGCCGTCCCTTGAGCCAGGCCATTAATCGGTTGGGCGAGGTGGCAGAGGCGGACGACGATAGCGACTCGGACGACGAGGACTTCGACGTGGAGGAGACCAAAGCCGAGGCGCGCCGCGCGGCAAGGGACGCCGCGCGCGAGGCTGCGCGCGCCAGCCGGGAAGCGCAACAATTGAAACTGGAAGCGCGCCGCGCCGAACTCGAAGCACAGCGCACGCACCGCGAGGCGCAGCGCGAGGCCGCGCGGGCGCAGGCCGAGTCAACGCGCACGAGGGTCGAAGCCATCAGGACTTCACAGGCCGAGGCGCGCCGGGCGCAGGCCGATGCGGTGCGCGAGGCCGTACAGGCCCAGAGGGAAGCGCAGCGCGAGGCGGCGCGAATCCGTGTCGAGAGCACGCGCATCGCGCGCGAGGCCGCGCGCGCCGTGCGGGTCGAGACGGACACCGACAACAGTTTGAGACTGGTCGAGCGCGAGACGAAATCTTTCACCGTGAGCGGCACGCCGACTCTCAACATGAGCACCTTCGACGGCTACATCACCGTTCGCGCGTGGGACAGGCAGGAGGTGCAGCTCAACATCAGCAAGCGCGCGTCCACGGAGCAACAGATGCGCGGCATCCGCACGAACATAAACCAGAACGGGTCCAATATTCATTTCTCCTCCAACTTCGACGACTCTTACGCGCGGCGCGAGGCCGGCGTCAGTTTCGTCAACGCGATGGTGAGCGTGGAGGTCAACGTCCCGCGCAACTCGTCGCTGCGCCTGACGACGGGCGACGGCCGTCTTGAGGTCGAAGGCGTCAACGGCAGTATGAATCTGACGACGGGCGACGGCCGCATTGACGTGCGCAACGCCCACGGCCGTCTGTCGGCACGGACGGGCGATGGCCGCATTGAAGTACAAAACTTCGAGGGCAACGTGGACGCGCACACGGGCGACGGGCGCATCTATCTGGACGGGCGCTTCAGCGGGCTTGAGGCCGACACGGGCAGCGGCTCGATCATGCTCTCCGTACCGTCGGATTTCGACGCGATGATTGAGACGAACGCGGAGGGAGTTGACAACGATGGTCTGACGCTGACGGAAGAGTCTAGCGCGCCGGGGCGTCTGAAGCGTTGGAAGCTCGGACAAGGGGGAAAGGTGTTCACACTCAAGACCGGTGAGGGCCGCGTCTTCCTGCGACGCGCAGGGCAGTAGTGAGCATCAACCACGGGGGCACTGTAGAAGCGCAGAGCAATTTAAAACTGTGCGTTTGAGATTTCAAATTTAAGATTTTGAAAATCCATTCTGTGCCAAAGCGCCCCCGTGTTGATTTACGATTTTCTGGATTAGAAGGTTAACGGATGTGGCCCGGTTCGCGTCCTTAAAGGCGAACCGGAAGCGCTTGAATGCTGGCTGGCGAAATCTCGGATTTGTTCCAAAATTTGCCGAAACATTCAGGCGCATGATGACGTTAAGCCTTCTGTTACGCGCTCTCCCAGGCACGTGATAGCCAGCGACGACGTTAACCACGCATCACGATTAATTCAAATTTTAGGAGTCCTTTTATGAAAACAAGACTGCTTCTTGCCAGTGCCCTCCCAAGGGCAGTCTTTCAGTGGTCGTCACGCGCAATCAAAGCGGCGGGCGTCGCACACTGCAACGCCCGTCGTTCTCTGTTAGCCCTCCTGGCTTTAGTCTCTCTTCTCTACGCCTTCAACGCCGAGGCGCATAGCCTACAAACACAGCAAGCCATCGCCGAAGAAGTTTCTCTCAAACCCACGCCCAGCCCGACGCCCGCGCCAGCGAAGAACGAGGTCGCGGATTCTTCCGCGAAGGCCGCGCCCGCCGACACGCCTAACAAGACGGCCAGCGGCGGAATCGTCCTCCCGGCGGAGAAGGCGAGCCCCGTGCGCGTCGTGAAATTCGAGAAAGCGCCCGTGATTGACGGCAAGCTGGACGACGAAATTTGGAAGACGGCCGCCGTCTTCAAAGACTTCTTGCAGTTCAGGCCGGGCGACAACATCGCGCCCACGCAGCCGACTGAAGTCTTGATGGGCTACGACGCGAAGTTTGTCTACTTCGCCTTCCGCGCGCACGACGAGCCGGGCAAGGTGCGCGTCACTGTGCCAAAACGCGATCAGGTTTTTGACGACGACACGGTCGGCATGTACCTGGACACCTTCAACGACCGCCGCCGCGCCTACGTGCTCATCTTCAACCCGCTCGGCGTGCAGGCCGACGGAATTTTCACGGAAGGCAGCGGCGAAGATTACAGCGTTGACATCGTGATGGAGTCGAAGGGCGAGGTGACCGACAAGGGATACACCGTCGAGGTGGCAATTCCTTTCAAGTCGCTGCGCTATGAGGCGGGCAAGGACAAGCAGTGGGGCATACACTTCCTGCGCCAGATCAAGCGGCAGAATAACGAGACCGATTCATGGATGCCCATCAGGCGCGACGTGTCCAGCACGCTCAGCCAGGCCGGCCACATCACCGGCCTCGAAGGCATCTCGACCGAGCGCACGCTCGAAATCATCCCGAGCCTGACTATCTCCGAGACGGGCCGCAGCGTGGGACACTTTCCGGGCACTCTGCCCGACGGCGCTCTCGAAACCGGCCGCATGGTCAACGAGCCCGTGAAACTCGACCCCGGCCTGACGATGAAATACGGCATCACGCCGACCGTCACGCTCGATTTGGCCTTGAATCCCGACTTCGCTCAGATCGAGGCCGACCAGACTGTTGTCACGGCCAACCAGCGCTTCCCAATCTTCTTCGAGGAGAAGCGCCCGTTCTTCCTTGAGGGGATTGACATCTTCCGTACGCCTTTGCAGGTCGTTCACACGCGCACCATCGTTGACCCTGACGTGGCGGTCAAGCTCTCTGGCAAGCGCGGGAAAAATTCCTTCGGAATCATGGCGGCGAGCGACAACGGGCCTGGGAATTTGAGCGCGGACGACCGCGGGAACCTCAGTTCCTGCCTGGAGCGCAGGCTCCTGGTGGACCCGACGACCGTCTGCGACGACGAGCGTTTCGTGGACAAGAACGCCTATATCGGCGTCCTCCGCTTCAAGCGCGATGTCGGCCAGGAGAACAGCCTGGGGATGATCGCGACCTCCTATAATTTCATCGAGAAGCACAACCAACTCCTCGGCGTGGACGGCCGCTTCCGCTTCAACAAGCAGTCGGTCGCGGGCTTTGAACTCTACGGCACCACCTCGCGCAACTTCTTCTTCGAGCCGGACCTCGGCCAGAGCCTCTACCGCACGGGCAACGGCTTCGCCTACCACGCGCGGTTCGACCAGGACGGCCGCAACTTTGGCTGGAACTACGACGGCCAGGGCTACACCAAAGACTATCGCGCCGACGTGGGCTTCACGCGCCGGAAGAACACCAACCGCCACGGCGTCTTCGCCTACTACAACACAGACCCGAAAGAGAAGGCGAAACTGGTCCGCCAGCACTATCACATCCTGCCCGAAATCAATTTCGACTGGCAGGGGCGCATACAGAGCTGGGGTCACGAGATGCAGACCGAGTGGGGCTTCCAGAAACAGACCTTCGCGGGCCTCGGCGTCAGCTTCAACTTCGAGCGGATTTTTGAAGAGGAGTTCGGCCCAACGCGCCAGGCGGACGTGTCAAGGTGTTTCGATGACCCGGATGTAGTCCTGGCGAATCCGAACCTGCGCTGTGGGTTTGCCGGCGATGACTCCGAGCGCTCGACCATGCGCAACAACATCTATGGCTATTTCGGCACGACGCCGAGCAAGAAGTATTCGGCCTTCATCTTTATGATTCACAACTGGGGCGCGTTTGATTTCGACTTCGGGGCGGGATCGAAGTTCCCGCGCGTCAGTCCGGCCGCGCTCATCAACCCGGACGCGGCGCAGCTTGACCCAGGCAAGGGCAACCAACTCCGCATCGAAGCGAACTTCGCGTATCAGCCGACGAACGCCCTGCGCCTGACGCTCGACTACGTCAAGGACCGCCTGGTGCGCAGGGACACCGGCCTGGTCGCCTATGACGACAACATTTTTACACTGCGCGGGACGTATCAATTCACGCGCTTCACGTTCGCGCGCGCACGCATTGACTACGACACCTTAGCTACGAGCGTCCGCGGCCAATTCCTGATGGGCTGGACGCCGAACCCCGGCACCTCGTTTTACGTCGGCTACAACGACGATTTGAACTACAACGGCTTCGGCCCGTTCTCTGGCCGCCTTGAACCGGGCTTCCGCCGCAACGGCCGGACATTCTTCATCAAGATGTCCTACCTGTTCCGCAGAAGCTTTTAAGAGCAGTGATAAGTGATAAGTGATAAGTTAAAGACAAGCGGTTTTTCTTATCACTTATCACTCATCACTCATCACTTTTTAGAAACTTTCAGTCTATCAGTGACACTAACTATTGTTCCGCCCGGAATTTGATCGCGTGACAGGCGAGTGTGATTGCATGAAAAGATTTTTACTGCTGCTGGCGCTGCTGTTGGTCGCCGCTTATTCACCGACGAAGGCACAGACAGCGCCCGCTGCGTCGTCGGGGGCCGCCAGGGCGACGGTCGCCAAACCCGGCACGATTGTTCTCCCACCCGAAAAGGCCAGCCCCGTCCGCGTCGCGAAATTCGAGGCCGCGCCCGTGATTGACGGGAAATTGGACGACGAGGTCTGGAAGCAGGCCGTCGTCCTCAAGGATTTTTACCAGGTGCAGCCGGGCGACAACATCGCGCCGTCAAAGCCCACGGAAGTCCTGCTCGGCTACGACGCGAAGTTCCTCTATCTCGCCTACCGCGCCTTCGACGAGCCGGACAAGGTGCGCGCCACCGTCGCCAAGCGCGACGCGATTTTTGACGACGACTACGTCGGCCTCTTCTTCGACACCTTCAACGACCAGCGCAAAGCCTACGAGATGAATTTTAACCCGCTCGGCATACAGGCCGACGGCGTGCTGACCGAAGGCAGCGGCGAAGACTTCAGCGTGGACGTGGTCGTCGAGTCGAAAGGCATGGTCGGTCCCGAAGGTTACACGGTCGAGGTGGCGATTCCTTTCAAGTCGCTCCGCTACGAAGCGGGCAAGGACAAGCTCTGGGGCGTTCACTTTTACAGACGCATCAAGCGGTTCAACAACGAGTTGAGCATGTGGATGCCGCTCTCGCGCGACAAGACTAGCTGGCTGGCGCAGGCCGGGCACATCACCGGCCTCGAAGGTCTCTCGACCGAGCGCACGCTCGAAATCATCCCGAGCCTGACCCTCTCCGAGACCGGCAAGCGCGTCGCCTCCTACGACCCGCTCCCGGCCGGAGTCGTTGACCAGGGGCGCATGGTCAACGAGCCCGTGAAATTTGACCCCGGCCTGACGATGAAATACGGCATCACGCCGACCGTCACGCTCGATTTGGCCTTGAATCCTGACTTCGCGCAAGTCGAGGCTGACCAGACGGTCATCACGGCGAACCAGAGGTTTCCCATCTTCTTCGAAGAGAAGCGTCCGTTCTTCCTTGAGGGGATTGACATCTTCCGTACGCCGCTCACGCCCGTCCACACGCGCGCCATCATTGACCCTGACGTGGCGGTCAAGCTTTCAGGCAAGCGCGGCAAGAATTCCTTCGGAATCATGCTGGCGAGCGACAACGGGCCGGGCAACTTCGTCGGAGACGAGCGGCTTTTCGAGCGAAACGCGAGATTTCTCGATAAAAACGCCTACATCGGTGTGCTCCGCTTCAAGCGCGACGTGGGGGCGGATTCCAGTCTGGGGATGATCGCCAC